>JAGMAN010000021.1 GCA_023130215.1 bacterium | reverse complement strand
TCTGCTTGGGCATCTTGCACCTCCTTTAAAATAATCGCTTCGCACATTATTTTATAACGTATTGGAAACTTTCAGTTTCCTATACTATAAACCATTGGAGCCCATGACCGGGGTTGAACCGGTGACCTCATGCTTACCATGCATGTGCTCTGCCGGCTGAGCTACATGGGCAATCCCCATTCAATCAGGGCAAAACTTCATTTTACCCTGCACAGACTATCCTGTCAAGGAAATTCTCATTTTCCCAAGAAAAAAAGCCTTTTTTTGCAAGGCTTTTTACATTTCCCGGCTTATTAATCAGTCGAGATTTCCTCGGGTAAGGAGATAATCCAGATGTGAGAACCAGATTGGAAAGCGATCTTATCCCCCTTAGGAGAGAAACCGGGGAAATACTCATGGTAGCGGTCGTTAGTTAGATACTCGGCCTCCCCCGTCCCATCAGCCTTAATTATCCAGAGGTCGTATTCTATTTCCTTTCCCTTTATGGTCTTCTTCCTATTAGAGACAAGGACAATCCTTTCTCCGTCAGGAGACCAGGCCGGATAATTGCTCCATCCCGGAAAATCGCTCCTCATACCTCCTGAGCCAGTCAGTCTTTTATTCTCTTTCGTGTCAACCTCAATCAGTTTGATACCGTTTCCCGAATAGAAGGCAAGCTGGCTCCCATCAGGCGACCAGGATGGATAGTCATTGTATCCGAAAGAGGTGAGCCAATCCTTTGATTCCTCCTTGCCTTCTTTATCTATCACCCAGATATTATTCTCGGCTACGAAAGCTATCCTCTCCCCATCTGGATCAGGTGACCATGCCGGATTAAAGCATTCTCGGGTGACCAGTTTGAGCTCCTTCTCTACCCCTGTTTCTGTCCCCATTTCCTTCTCTGTTTCTCTCTCATGACTGTAGAGGAGTTTCAGGTTACCACCATCAGCATCGATAACAAAGAGCTGTCTTTTGCCTTCTCTGTTTGAATGAAAAACAATTTTCTTTCCATCCGGGGACCAAGAAGGATGCTCATCTATGCTAAGAGAGTTAGTGAGGTTGACTGCCTCCCCCTTTGGTTTGCCATCCTCATCAACCTCCACCACCCAGATATCCTGCTTTTCCTCTCGGTAGCAGGTATAAGCTATCTTCTTTCCATCCGGCGACCAGGCCGGGAAGGAATAGTAGCCAGGACCAGAGGTAATCTGCCATCTCTCTGGAATCTTTTTCTCTTCTGCCGGCGGCCTGGTTTCCTTTATACTCTCCTGCCCCACCCGGCGAGGCCCCCCAACTGCCCGCTCCTCCTCCCCGGCGCATCCAAGCAGGAAACTTAAGGCAAGCATCGTCAGAACTATCTTCCCGGGAACTTTACTCGGCGCACTCATCACATCAACCCTCCTAACCATAGATGATTTTAACCCATATTAATTTTATTGTCAACCTCCAATTGACTTTCGGCGTAGCTAAGCTAGTGGAGCAAGGGGGATTTGAACCCCCGACCTGTACGTTGCGAACGTACCGCTCTCCCAACTGAGCTATTGCCCCGCTCCTAAATCTTATCATTTTAGGCAAGATGAAGTCAACCCTCATTTTTTATTGACATAATTTGTCCGCAGTGTTATTGTATCCAAGAGAAGCGGGCAGCTTATGAGAAAGAAGCCATATTTAGTAGTATAGGAAACTGAAAGTTTCCAATACGTTATAAAATAATATGCGAAGCGATTATTTTGAGTCAGAGAGGCGAAGGTATGTGCGACTTGAGCCAGAGGAGCCTATCTCTGTCCGGTTCAAGGTAATTGAGGAAAGCAGAAGAAGAAAGGTAGCAACTGGGACTGACAGGGCAAAGACGAAAAGTGTTGGCGGAGGCGGAATGTTCTTAGAGATACCTCCTCTCAAGCCAAAGATGCTGGATGGACTTCTCAGAGGGACTCACGTTCTCTCTCTGCAGATAGATATCCCTAATGTTTCTCGCCCTATCAAGGTCTTGGCCAGAGTGATCTGGGTAGAGGGAAAAAGAAGAGTGGATTCCAATAGATACGGAGTTGGGGTATCCTTCATCGGTATTAGCGAAGATGACCGCGAGAAAATCATGAATTATGTGATAGATAGCTGTTCTGGCTGATTCATCTCTGCGGTTTCACCTTAGGAAGGCCAGAAACAGGATCTCCCTCTTTCCATTTTCCCGCCTCTTTCAATATCTTCAGCCGTTCCATACGCTTGAGCACGCTGCGACGCTGTCCACGTCGGCCGGCCGATGATTTTAGGCTGGAGTGCTGAGTCATTTTTACCTCCTGACAACCGAGTATTTGCGTCTATGATAGCACACTCCGGAATACAGGGCAAGAAAAAAATGGCAACTTTGAGAAAAATAGTATATAATTAGCTTTGAGATGAGGATTCTAAGGGTACATATTGTTAAGGAGTTCCTTCCTTTCTTTTTCCTGGCTTTCCTGGTCTTCACCTTCATCCTCCTTTTAGGAAACATGCTCCAGCTTATCGAGATGGTTGCTAAGGGAGGTCTTGCGGCCCTGAAACTGATTATCTACATTCCCCTTTTCTCTCTCTGCTACTCCCTTCCTATGGCCACCCTGGCCGCAGCCCTGATGAGCTTCGGACGGCTATCTCAGGATAATGAGCTCGTGGCGGTGGAAGCCAGTGGAATAAAGGTCCCCTCTCTATTTATCCCCATTTTCTTCATTGGCTTCCTTCTCAGCCTTCTCTCCTTTCATCTGAATAGTAACGTTGTCCCCGGGGCCAGGTATCGCTTTGAAGCTATGACCCGGGAATTGGGAGTTAAGAGGCCTGCCCTCCTTTTCCAGGAGAGAGTTTTCATTAAGGACTTTAGCCAGCACCGGCTTTTTATTGAGAAGGTGAAAGGGAATTATCTATATGGCGTTCACATCTGGGAGTTAAGGGCGCAGAGTCCCCCCCTGACCATATTTGCCAAGAGGGGGGAGGTAAAGTCTGAGAAGGGAGGGGAGGCACTAACTCTCAAGCTGACTGAGGGGATGAGAGAGCAAGTCAATCCAGAAAGAGCAGGAGAATACCGCCGATCCAACTTTGGCACTTACTACTTTACTCTCTCTCTTTCTTCTCCTCGGGAAGAGAAGGTCAATAAAAGGCCGAAGGAGATGACCATTAAGGAGCTGAGGGAAGAGATAAATGTCCTCAAAGGAAAGATGGTCTATCCGCTCTTGGTTGAGATTAACCGGAAGATATCCTTAGCCTTTGCCTGCCTCACCTTTGTCCTCATTGGAGCTCCCCTTGGAGCCCTGGTTAAGAGGGGTGGAAAATCAATAGGATTTGGATTGAGCTTTTCCCTCATCCTCATCTATTATATAATGATGATGTTGGGAGAATCACTGGGAGAAAAGGGCCTCCTTCCTCCAAGTTTAGTCATGTGGGTACCAACTTTTCTCCTCGGCAGTATAGGTCTTTTCCTCATCTTCAGGAGGATCAAGCATTGAAGATTCTGGATCGCTATGTAGTTAGGGGTTTTCTGGCCTCGTACCTCTGTGCTCTCATAACTTTCGTCGCCCTATATCTAATAGTTGACCTGTTTACCAACTCCGATGAATGGATACAGGCCAGGATACCCGCCTCAACTATAACCCGTTATTATCTGAATTGTGTGCCAAATGTCTTCATCATTGTCGGCCCGGTGGCATTGCTTCTGGCAACTTTGTTCGGGCTGGGGACACTCTCCAAGAATAACGAACTTACCGCAATGGTGGCAAGCGGGATAAGCCTTTATCGAACCGTGCTTCCCTTGTTTTTCATTGCCCTCCTGGTCAGCCTCCTTACCATATTCATCAATGAAGCAGTGGTCACGAGAACAGTCAGGAGGACAAATGAGATAAAGAGGATGAGAAAGGAGAGGCATCCAGATTTACATGTCTACAGGGACATTCAGATGTATGGAAGGGGAGGGAATATGTTCTATATCAAATCCTTTGATAGCCGCAAAAACGTCATGAAGGGACTACAGATTCTTAAATACTCCAAGCGTGGTTCTATAGAGCTGAGAGTGGATGCTGAGGAAGCTAAATGGTCAGATGGTCGATGGCACCTCCTCAATGGATTCTTGCGCAGATATAATGAGAGGGGGAATATAGTTGAGGAGCCACTCGTGGAACTTGATATTCCCGAAACTCCTGAAGATTTTTTGGCTGTGGAAGCAAGGAGTGAAGAGCTCAGTTTCAGGGCCCTGAAGGAGCATATAGAGACGCTTGTCGCAAGTGGATTACCAAAAAGGGAACTTAGGAGGGAACTTGTAGACCTTCATTCAAAGGTCTCCCTTCCCCTGGCTAACCTGGTCATCCTCCTCACCGGGATACCATTTGCTTTGCATACCAGGCGCCGAGGCATCGTCGCTGAATTCGGCAAGGCTATCGGGATAGGCTTTATCTACCTGGCTTTCTTTAGGTTAGGACAGTTCCTCGGGCATGGTATCTTGCCCACAGTGGCCGGCGCCTGGCTGGCCAATGTCATCTTTACCAGCGTGGGGCTTGTTCTCGTTTATAGAACTGGAAGATGAAAGCGGGCCTAAGTGCCCAGCTCCCAGGAGGTGAGATATCTTTTCTGTTCCGCAGTTAATGAATCTATCTGGAGGTGCATGGATTTGAGTTTAAGGCGGGCGATCCGGGCATCTATCCGGGAGGGAACTGAATAGATCTTCTTCTCTAAGTTTCGGCCTTTCTTAGCGATAAATTCAGCGGAAAGGGCTTGATTGGCAAAGCTCATATCCATAACGGCTGCCGGATGCCCTTCGGCTGCGGCAAGATTGATGAGACGCCCCTCTCCCAAAAGGTTTATTCTGCGTCCATTAGTTAAAGTGTATTCTTCAACGAAGTCTCTTACCCTTCTCTTTCGTTTGGCTGACTTTCTCAAAGCTCTTAAATCTATCTCCACATTGAAATGGCCGGCGTTGGCTAATATAGCTCCATCTTTCATCAACTTGAAATGTTCCTCTCTGATGACGCTGGTATCGCCACTCACGGTAACAAAGAGGTCTCCTTCCTTAGCGGCTCGCTTGAGGGGCATCACCTGGTAACCATCCATGGCGGCCTCAAGGGCCCTTAAAGGGCTGACTTCAGTAATAATCACCTTTGCGCCCATTCCTTTAGCCCGGGAAGCTACTCCCCTTCCGCACCAGCCATAACCGCAAATTACCACCGTCCTTCCTGCCAGGAGCAGATTGGTTGCTCTCAAGATGCCGTCAATGGTGGACTGGCCGGTCCCAT
>JAGMAN010000020.1 GCA_023130215.1 bacterium | reverse complement strand
ACATTATCATTAAGTTACAACAGGGGAATTTACATTAATTTTATTTTGACAGTGCATGGACAATGTGGTATAGTTAGGGCGATTGGGAAAAACAGGAAAATCAGAAGTATTAGTTCCTGCACCAGAACTGATGTTGTGAATCTACTTGAGTGATATGGGGAAAACCATCGCTGAGAAGATATTGAGCAGTCACAGTGGGAAAGAGGCTCAGGCTGGGGGGCTAATTGTTGCCCGGGTTGATTTTGCCTTTGCCCAGGACGGAACTGCTCCCTTAGCCATTGAATCCTTTCGGAAGATGGGAGGCAAAGAAGTATTCCATAGAGATAAAGTAGCCTTTGTCATCGACCACAATTCTCCCAGTCCAAAACCGGGGGTTTCCTCTCTGCACCGCCTTATGAGAGAATTTTCCCGGGAGAAGGGCTTCCCCCTTTATGATATCGCAGAAGGAATATGCCACCAGGTAATGGTAGAGCGTTTGCCTGCCCCTGCGGGAGGGCTGGTAGTGGGAGCAGATTCACACACTTCAACTTATGGAGCCTTAAACTGTCTTTCCATGGGAGTTGGTTCCACCGACTTAGCCGCAGTCCTCATCTCGGGTAGACTCTGGTTCAAGGTTCCTGGGACGCTCAAGGTCATCTTAAAAGGGGAACTCAGCCCTAATGTTTATTCTAAGGATGTTATCCTCTACCTGATTGGCCAGTTAGGAGCAGAGGGAGCAAACTATAAGTCAATTGAATTTGAAGGTAGCATTGTAGATGATTTGAGCATGGAGGCTCGCTTCACCATCTGTAATATGGTTGCGGAGATGGGCGCTAAGTGCGGGATAATGAACATTGATGAGAAGACTCTGGAGTGGATGAGAAAATATAACCCCTCAGCTTCCAGATCCCAACCGGTAAGGGCTGACGATGATGCCAACTATGAAAGGACCTTAGAGTATGACCTTTCCTCCTTAGAGCCGCAGGTAGCTAAACCACATCGAGTAGATAATGTATCAGCGGTATCTGAGGTGGCTGGGCTGAAGATTGATCAGGCTTTCCTGGGAACCTGCACCAACGGAAGATTGGAAGACCTTCGGATAGCCGCCCGGATATTAGAGGGAAAAGCAGTTCATCCAGAAGTTCGTTTTATCGTCGTCCCGGCCTCAAAACGCATTTTTTTGGATGCAATGAAGGAGGGAGTGATAAGCTTATTAATTAAGGCAGGGGCAGCCGTTCTGAATCCAGGCTGTGGTCCCTGTGTGGGAACACATGCAGGAGTGCCGGCTGATGGGGAGGTGGTTATCTCCACCGCCAATCGAAACTTTAAGGGGAGGATGGGGAA
>JAGMAN010000002.1 GCA_023130215.1 bacterium | reverse complement strand
GGTCAGATCGGACTCATCTAACTGGTAATCGGTCAACTTATCATTAACGACTTTGCTGACCAAATTTTTAATGCGGCTGGGAGGGGGATGGGTTAGGCTGCGGGAAGCCGCCTCCACCGAATCCGCTAACATGACGATGGCTGCCTCTTTGGTCTGGGGTTTGGGGCCGGGGTAACGAAAGTCATCCTTCTTAACGGTCCTATGCTCATCTCCCTCTACTGCCCGCTGATAGAAGAAAGAGGTCAGGCTTGTCCCATGATGTTGGCGGACGATGTCTACAACCGCCTCGGGAAGGCTGTTTTTGTTCGCTAAATCTACCCCCTCTTTGACATGGGAAGTGAGAATGAGGCTGGACATGCTTGGATTTAATTTTTTGTGTTTATCCTTCTGCATAGCAGAAGTTAGCATGCGGTTTTCGGTGAAGTAGGAGGCTTTCTCTATCTTGCCAATATCGTGGTAATAGGAGCCTACTTTTGCTAAGAGCGGATTGGCTCCAATGGCCTGGGCCGCCGATTCGGCTAAATTGGCCACGGCCAGGCTCGACTGATAGCTTCCAGGAGCCTGGCTCTTCAACTTCTCTAAGATGGGTTGATTAAGGTCCAATAACTCCAATAACTTAATATCTGTAGTAACTTTAAAAAGATGTTCGAAGATTGGCAGCACCACAGTGGCTGCTACACCCGACACTGCCCCATTCACTACCGCCCACAGACAGACATCGGCAATCGGTTCCTCGGCTGAAAATCCCAAAAGGCGAAAGCCAAGGATGGTGACCAGATTGGCAAGACTGACCAGAAGTCCAGCCTTAATTAAATCTGCTCTCCTCCTCACATGAGCCACACTGAACAGCCCGACCATCCCTCCCGCCAGGGATACCACCATATAGTCCAGCCTGTATCCGGTCAGGACTCCAACGAATATACTTAAGATAACAGCCACCACAACTCCTAATCTGGCCTCCACCAATATAGCCACTAACATGGGAGCGACGGCTACCGGTATGAGGTAACCAGACAGCCCGTAGCGCATAATGAGCCTGGCCAGAAGAGACACTCCCAAAACTACCAGACCCAGGAGGAAGAAGGTACGGCTTTGAGCCAAAACCTGGGAGTGGTAGTTGCGCAGATAAATACCGACGATAAAGAAGAGAATGAGAATCAGGATAGAGATTCCCCCTATACCTGATATCAATTTTTCGGAAGAGACCCAGACAGCTTCCGGGATTACTGTCCACACGGAAAGGAAGTAGAAGAAGAGAGTTAGGGGCCATTTCAAAACCTGAGCCTTCTTCAGAAGATCGAGCTTGGGCGCCAGCCTCCTCTTTACCCTATGGATAATCTCTCCGAAAAATTTTTTCTCAACAAGGATCTTTCTCATAGGTCTTGATTATTTCCTCAACCAATTCGCCTCTAATCACTCGGGCTGCCCTGGGCATGCCCAGCCACATAGGCATAAAGGCACAGAGTTTATTTGCTTTTCATCTCTTTTCACGCTTTGTGCCTCTGTGCCTTTATTTACTTTGTGCCTTGTCCTTTCAACGAGGAATTACCAGAACCTGACCGGGATAGATAAGGTCAGGATTCTTAATCTTATTCCTATTGGCCCTGTAAATCTTTGGCCACTTAGCGGAGTCTCTGTAGACATTTCTCCTCCCAGCTATGTTCCAGAGGCAGTCTCCTTTTCTTACGGTGTAAGTAGTTTCTCGACCCTTTTCCACTGCCGCTCCACCAGGGCCATACATATAGCCCTTGACGAAGATGCCCTTATTCCCGGATAACTCCTTACCCTCCGATGAACGGGCTTCGAGGAATCCCCCGGCTACTACCTTCATCCCACTGGTGACTAAAAGAACTGCTCCCAGGGCCACCGCTAAGACGATTACTCCAACTGACTTCCCGAACACCATTTCTTCACCCCCTTTCCCAATAAAGAATCCTCAACTATTTTCGCAATTTCCATCTCCAAAAAAGTAAAGCCTCTTCACCATTGGTAATCTTACCACGGTGCGGCTGTTTTGTCAATGGTGATATGTAATTCCTTTAGCTGTTTGGAATTAACTGGAGAGGGGCTCTCAGTGAGAGGGCAGATGGCCTTCTGGGTCTTGGGGAAAGCAATCACCTCTCGAATGCTTTCCCAGCCACCCATGCCGGCCACCAGTCTATCCAGTCCAATGGCAATTCCCCCATGGGGAGGAGCTCCATATTCCAAGGCCTGGAGGAAGAAACCGAACTTAGAATTCATCTCCTGCTCCCCTATCCCCAAAATCTTAAATATTTTCTCCTGTAACTCCCTGAAATGAATCCTGATACTTCCCGTCCCTAATTCTTTACCATTGAGAACCAGATCATAGGTTTTCGCTCTCACCCGGCCCGGCTCCTTCTCCAGGGAAGGAATATCCTCTTCATAGGGCATACAGAACGGGTGATGGGCAGCGTCCCATCTTCCTTCATCATCTAATTGCAGTAGAGGAAAACCAACTATCCATAAGAATTGATACCTGCCTTTTTCGGCCAAGCCAAGTTTCCGACCCAACTCTAAACGCAACTCCCCCAGAACCTCGGTCACCACATCATCCTTATCGGCTATGAAGAGAAGCAAATCTTCATCTTTTGCTTCCATTCTACTGACCAGTTCTTTCAGTTCTTCCCCTTTAAAAAACTTTTTGAAAGGGGATTCAATACTGCCTTCGGCGACCTTAAACCAGGCCACTCCCTTTGCCCCCTGGCTTATGACCAAATCCTCAAGGTCTTTGATATCCTTTTTGGATAATTTCCCTCCGCCCTTAGCATTAATCCCCTGGACCTTTCCGCCCTTCTGGAGGGCTGAGGTGAATATCTTGAAATTGGTCTTACCTGCCAGATCAGATATGTCAACTATCCCCAGGCCAAACCTGGTATCTGGTTTATCAGTGCCATAGGTTTTAAGGGATTCTTCATAGCTGAGGTGGGGGAAAGGAATCTTTAAGGCTACATCCAGGACGGATTTAAATAAGTGAACTATCAGATTCTCTACCAGGTTAAATATATCCTCAGGCTCAACGAAGGACATCTCCATGTCTATCTGGGTATGTTCCGGCTGGCGGTCTGCTCTCAGGTCCTCGTCACGAAAGCACTTAACAATCTGGAAATATTTCTCCATTCCGGCTACCATAAGGAGCTGTTTAAAGAGCTGAGGGGACTGAGGAAGAGCATAGAATTTCCCCGGGTTCACCCGGCTGGGAATCAAATAGTCCCTGGCCCCTTCCGGGGTTGACTTGGTAAGGAAAGGAGTTTCTATCTCTAAAAAACCTTCTTTATCCAGAAAATCTCTCACTGTTTTGGCTGTGCGATGTCTCAGGATAAGCTTTTCTCTCATCTCCGGCCGGCGCAGGTCAAGGTATCTATAGCGAAGTCGAAGCTCCTCCCCTAACTCCAACTTATCGGAGATTTCGAAAGGAAGATCCTTTGCCTGATTCAGGATTCGAAGTTCCTCTGCTAAGACCTCGATCTGGCCAGTAGAGAGATTCTGATTAACTGTTCCCGGCGGTCTCTCCGCTACTTTTCCTCTAATGGCAATTACATATTCGTTTCTTATTTCTTCCGCTTTTTGATGACTTCCACGGCTTATTTGGGGGTTAAATACCACCTGGGTTATCCCAGTTCGGTCCCGTAAGTCGAGAAAGATGAGCCCACCATGGTCCCGCCGAACATTCACCCATCCCATGAGGACTACTTGCTTTCCTAAGTGCTTCTTATTCAGCTCACCACAGTTGTGGGTTCGTTTCAGCCCTGAGGCAGTATCTAACAACCTGGCGCCTCCTTCTGAGCTACTGCTGCTGCTACCCTAAGATTGGTGGTCTTTCTAAATCAACAGGTTCCAGATCTGAGGCTTCCTTCTGAGTTATTACTCCCACTACATCACTTAGAGCTATTTCTTCCTGCTGACTGCTTCTCATATCCTTAAGTGAAACTACCTTTTCCCTCACTTCTCTTTCGCCTATGATGGCTACATATTTAGCCTTAAATCTGTTAGCTAACCGCAGTTGCCCCCTTAAACTCCTCTTCTGGTAATCCATCTCACTCTTTATTCCCCGGCGGCGCAATTCATGTAATAGTTTAACTGACTGGCGGTGAGCTTCGGCACCAGCAGGAGCCAAATAAATAATAAGCTCTCGGGCAGGAGTAGTTAGCTTGCCCCCCCTAGCTAAAATTATTCTCTCTAAACCAACAGCAAATCCAACTGCCGGAGTTGAGGGACCTCCCATCTCCTCTATCAGATTATCAAACCTCCCTCCAGCCGCAAGAGCATTCTGAGCTCCTAACTTAGGATGGGTTACCTCAAAGGCAGTCCGGGTATAATAATCCAGTCCTCGCACCAGATGAGGGTTAAGACGATAGGGTATCTGGAGGTCGTTGAGATGAGCTTGAACTTCCTTGAAATGCTGCGAGCAGGAAGGACAAAGATACTCCATGAGAACAGGAGCCTCCCCGGCTATTGATCGGCATCTTTCCCTCTTACAATCTAAGGCCCGGAGGGGATTTCGCTCTAATCGTGATTGACAGTCAGGACATAAGGAAATGATTTTGCCTCTCAAATACTGCAATAAAACTTCCTTATATTCAGGCTGGCACTTTTTACAACCGACGCTATTCAGATGGACTTCAAGCTCTCCTAATTCTAAGTCCCGGAAGAGGTGCAGAAGCACAGAAATGCACTCAACATCCAAAGCCGGGTCAGGAGAGCCAATAGCCTCAGCCCCAATTTGATGAAACTGCCTCCCTCTTCCTGCCTGCGGGCGCTCAGAACGGAAAAAAGGACCGATATAGAAGAGCTTTCCCAGTGAGCCTTCCCGCTGGAGGTTGTGCTCCAAATAAGCCCTGACCACCGGGGCTGTCCCCTCCGGCCTTAAGGTTATACTTCTGCCCTTCCTATCCAGGAAGGTAAACATCTGTTTGGTGACGATGTCAGAGGTTTCTCCAATGGAACGAACGAAGAGGCCTGTCTCCTCAAAGATGGGAGTTCGAATCTCCCTGTAATGGTATGTCTGGAGAATTCTGCGGGATAGTGCCTCAATGTCACTCCAGCCCTCTGCTTCCTCAGGAAGGGTGTCTCTTGTCCCACGCACCGCCTTCAGAGCCAAAATTCTATCCACCCTTTTATGTTTTCTCAGATTGAGATGTCTCGGTTCTCTTCAACTTGCTTGGGTCAATCTCTATCTTCAAACTGCAACCGAGGATTGAAATCATAAGTAAGATGGAAACCGCCCACAAGATTTTTCTGACCATTGTATTTCTCCTTCAATGAGCACATGACTTAGCTTTGCTGTCGCTCGCTAAGTCGTGGCCTCATCTAACCATGTTCTTCAATTCCTTGCCAACTTTAAAATGGACAACTTTCTTAGCTGGAACCTGAACTCCTTCTCCCGTCTTCGGATTCCGTCCCAAGCGCGCCTTTCTCTGCTTCACCTTGAAGACACCAAAATCCCTCAACTCCACTTTCTCACCCCTAACTAAACTTTGTGAGATCTCTTTTAAGACTCGATGGACGATTATCTTCACCTCAATTTGTTTCATACCTGTCCCTTCAGCAACCCTGGCCGCCAAATCCTTCCTGGTCATTCCAAACACCTCCCCTCTACTCTGACTCCTCCGGCCCCTCAACAAACATTCCTGTCCAGTCCTTGACCGTTGTGATTACATAACCAACCAATCCCTTTTCCTTGGCCTCCTCCCCAGCTAAAAAATAACTACCAAATAGCCCAATGATAGTGAGGAGGACGAGGACGAGAATAAGCTTAATCACACCTCTAAGCAGTCCTCGCACTGCTCTTGATAAACCACCAAAAATTAGACTCACACGGCTGATTTTGGCTATCTGGTCCCTCTGGCTCTCCAGACCTCCCAGGAATTCGTTCAAGCGAATATACGATTGGTGCCAGTCATTCTCAATCTTACCGAACCTCATCCCTGAAGTTCCGGCCAAACCTTCCAGAGAGACTGCTTGAGAAATGATCTCTGTAATGCGATTATCAGGAGAGAACTCTTCTCCCAGAGCCTGGACTAACCCCTGGTATTTGCGAGCAATCAGGCTCTTAATCTCTAAAAACTTTCTCTCTTCCTCAGCCGAAACCTCACTATCTTTTAAGTCCCCCTTAAGAAAGTCCCGAAATCTTATCCATTCATCAATGAATTCCTTAAGCAGTACTATCTTCCTCTCTAATTTTTTATTCCTCACAATCTAATCCTCCACCCTTCACTATATTATAACCTCTTTTTTCTGTCAACATTTATTCGCCAATTATTGTCCTCTCTTCATCCAAATAGATTCTTCGCCCACGAGTTCCTTCACCTGCTTAACCAAATCGGCCTTGGGAGATACTCTGAGTTGACCATTC
>JAGMAN010000019.1 GCA_023130215.1 bacterium | reverse complement strand
TATTCCTGGAGGTAGCCCGAAAGGTGGCCAAGGATTATTCAGGGGTTGAATTTGAAGACAGAATAGTGGATAATATGTGTATGCAGCTCGTCCAGAAACCTGAGCTTTATGATGTCTTAGTCTTGCCAAACCTGTATGGAGACATAATCTCTGACCTCTGCGCTGGTTTAGTGGGCGGACTGGGAATATCCCCGGGAGCAAATATTGGCGAAGAAATAGCTGTCTTTGAACCAACTCACGGTAGCGCCCCCAAGTATAAAGGGATGAACAAAGTTAATCCCACCGCCATAATCCTCTCCGGGGTGATGATGCTCCGTCATATTGGCGAGGAGGAGGCCGCCCGGAGATTAGAAGAAGCAGTGGCAAAAGTCATTGAGGAAGGCAAGAGCGTAACCTATGATTTAAAGCCTCGTCGGGATGACCCAACGGCAGTGGGGACATCTGAGATGGGGGAGGCAATTATAAGAGCGCTTGATGCTTGAGGAATTATTATGTCCAATTTAGTAGTAGTTGGCACTCAATGGGGTGATGAGGGAAAAGGGAAGATAATTGATATCTTAGCTGAAAGAGCAGATATCATTGCCCGCTTTCAGGGAGGGGCAAATGCTGGACATACAGTTGTGGTCGGAGAAGAGGAGTTTGTCTTCCATTTAATTCCCTCCGGAATATTGCGAGCGGGGAAGCAATGCGTCATTGGAAATGGGGTTGTCATTGACCTTAAAGCCCTTATTGAGGAAATGGATTATCTCAAGGGTAAGGGAGTGAAAATTGAAGGCAATCTCTTCATTAGCGAAAATGCTCACTTAACTATGCCCTATCATAAAATCTTGGACCAGATCATGGATAAGAGACGGGGCAAAGGAAAATTGGGAACAACTGGCAGGGGCATCGGCACTACCTACAGCGATAAATCAGCCCGGGTGGGAATCCGTATGATTGACCTGCTCAATAAAGAGACCTTTCAGCAGAAATTAGAGATAAATCTGGAAGAGAAGAATTATCTGTTAGAGAAATTCTACAATCGGGAGAGAATTAGCAAAGAAGGCATCCTGGAAGAATACCTTTTATACACTGAAAAGATTAAAGACTGTGTCACTAACACATCTGCGCTTATCAATCAGGCCATTGATGAGGGGAAAAATGTTCTTTTTGAGGGAGCCCAGGGCACATTACTGGACATTGACTTTGGAACATATCCTTATGTTACCGCTTCCAACCCCATTGCCGGAGCAGTCTGCACCGGCCTGGGGATTGGACCAACTAAAATTGAAAGCGTCATGGGAGTGGCCAAAGCATATACTACCCGGGTTGGAGAGGGACCTTTTCCCACCCAATTCTCACCGGAATTTGAAAACGGCATGAGACTTCGCGGAAAAGAATATGGAGCTACTACGGGTAGGCCGAGGAGATGCGGCTGGTTTGACGCTGTCGTTGTGCGGCACGCCGTCAGGGTAAATGGGCTTTCCAACCTGGCCATCACCAAGCTGGATGTGCTGGATAACTTAGAGAAAATCAAGATATGCGTTGGCTACAAGTACCAGGGAGGGGTACTGGAAGATTTTCCTGCTCTACTTAAAGTCGCTCAGCAATGTGAACCTGTTTATGAGGAGATGGAAGGTTGGACGGATGATATATCACATATCAAAGACTACCAGCGCCTTCCCGAGAAGGCAAAGAGATATCTGGAAAGACTAACTGAGTTATTGAATACCGAAATTTCTCTCGTTTCAGTCGGACCGAAGAGAGAACAAACCATCATCCTGAAGGGATTATTATAGAAATGGCAATTTCTGAACGGGCCGCTAACTCATCTGGTAGAGTACCGGCCTTTTAAGCCGGGTGTGCTGGGTTCGAGCCCCAGGCGGCTCACTTGACAAGAGAAGTCACTGAACCCAGTGGTTCCAAATTGGGTGGATTCACCAACTTCGTCAATCCACTGGTTATGTAGAATGGGTGTTAATAATGAGAGATCGGGAGGCATGAGACTTGTTCAAGCAAATACTCGACAGAATGCGACTTTGCATCCAGAAACGATACTATGTAATGACACTTCATGCCGAAGAGGAGATGGATGCGGATGAATTGACGATTTATGATGTTGAAAGTGCAGTTTTGACTGGGAGAATCGTAGAACGTCAGAAGGATAAGGACACTGGAGAGTGGAAATACAGGCTCCGTGGTACTGCTGCAGGAAATGACGAGGTTGAGCTTGTAGCTAAATTTGGAGTCACAGGGAAGCTGGTGATAATCACAGTTTATCTGTTATAGAGGGGTGCTCAGATGATACGAAGGGAAAGACACGATAGCAGGAAGTGCGATATTTGTGGGAAAAGGGGCGCTCGTACACGGCGTATTGCTAGAGCCTACGGTAAGGGTGATGACTTCTTCGTGATACAGGCTGTGCCGATTGTTAGTTGCCCTCATTGTGGAGAGAGTTACCTGGAAGCGGAGACACTCCACGAACTCGAGAGGATCAAAATTCACAGGAAGAGTTTCACGAAGAAGCGACAGGTCCCCGTTGCAACATTTGCATAGCATTTCCTAAGAAATTACAGTCAATTTCTGCCGGAGGAGGTCTTGAATAAATCAGGTAAGCCTGCCTTAGCAGGTATTGTTTGGATTTCTGCATATTCTGTCTGTGCAACTGCGCACTGGCGGGTGAGGGTTGCCCTTTTTTGGTTTAGGAGGAGGCTAATATGAGGAAGATATCGATAATCTGCATTTTGATATACTTGATGTTTTGTTCGGGATCTTCTGGGGCAGATGAGTTAAATCCACCAGAAATTATGGAAAAATATGGTAAGGCTGTGGTTCTTATTGCCACAGTTAAAAACAATGAAGCGATTGGTCTCGGGAGTGGGTTCATAGTAAAAAAAGATGGCGTTATTGTTACTAATTATCATGTTATAGAAAATGCTTATCCTGCCTTGGTAAAACTAAAAAATGGAGATGTATATGAAGATATATCTGTAATAGATTGCGATGGAAGGAAAGATATAGCTGCTCTCAAGATAAAGGGGTTTGATTTACCTGTTGTTAAGCTTGGGAATTCTAATGAAGTTAGAGTAGGAGAAAAGGTAGTAGTTATAGGGAACCCTCACGGGTTAGAAAACACAATATCGGATGGATTATTGTCACAAACAAGAAATACTGACTTTGGTTATAAGCTTCACCAAATAAGTGCCCCGATTTCACCAGGAAGTAGCGGTAGTCCTGTCTTTAACTTGAAAGGGGAGGTTATTGGTATAGCAACTTTATCCGATGTATTAGGTCAGAATCTCAATTTCTCTGTGCCTATAAACTATGTAAGGGGTATGTTAGATGCAAAACCTAAAATGACTTTGGAGGAATTTTCAAAAATTCCACGAGAAAAAGCACCGACTATACAGCGGGAGGACGAAAAAAGAGCGATAGAGTTAGCAAAAAGGTCGAGAGGTCTGCTCCTTGAAGCTCCACAGATTCCTGAGCTGTTTTTTGACGACGTAGAACACTACATCAGGGACCAGATGAGGCAAAAAAAACCAAGCGTTCACATTTTCGGTTGGCAGGCGGATAAGATAGATGAGCAAAGATACCTTGTCAGTTATACCTACGATGATGGTTCTGGAGAGCGGGGCTGGTTTTTCGACGTTAATGTTGTTGGGGAAATCGTATCATATCGGTGGCCTGTTCAAACGAGGATTAAACGCTTGGAGTGGAGGATTCGTCACATTTCTGAGAGGGAATCTGCTATACGAAAACTCACAACTCAGGGGTATAAAGAAGATGTTGCCAGAAGCAAAGAAGCTCTTGCCGCAGCCTATGAAGTTGGCCTTATCAACGCTAAAGACTATCAAATGGACTTGACAGAACTTCAAAAAGGAAAAGCAGAGAAATTGAAAGAATTAAAGGACGAGAAGGATAAGCTGAAGAAAGAATTGAAACGATTGAAAAAAGAGCTGGAAGAACAAGTCAGGGAAGGGAAGAATACGGAAAAGTCTAATCTCTCTAAGTTGACTAAGAAGGAAGGGGATGAAATTAACTCCTGGCTTCAAGCAGCCAATAATTTCGCCAATGCCGGAATGAACGATTCAGCGATTGAGCATTATCAGAAGGTAATAGATAAGTATCCAGAGAGCGGACAGGCTCAAGAAGCCCAGAAGCGGATTAAAGAAATTGAGGCTAAAGAGTCTAAGTGATGGGTATATGTAAGCAAAAAGCCTTTTCCCATAATCTCACAATTCTTGCCAAGGAGTATAGGCAGGAATTCCTAAAGCTATGGGGGCTGGAGTGTAAGCAAATGACAGACAAGCCTAGCGATAAAGATGAGATAGCCAAATTCGACGAACTGCTCCTCACAGTTATGATTTTTTTGTCTACGGGTAGTGCCGGAGGAGGGGGTCGAACCCTCACGGGGTTTAAGCCCCACCGGATTTTGAATCCGGCGCGTCTTCCAGTTCCGCCACTCCGGCCACTTTGGTAAAAGAGTAACACATGAAGGGGTTTTAGTCAAGAGAAGTGTACTTTCTTTATAACATCCTATTGCTTACCGGAGCTGTGGTAGCGCTTCCCCTTTTTTTAGGAAAGATGCTCTTTGCCGGGAAATACCGGAAGAGTTTCAGGGGTAAATTAGGCTTCATTCCTACATCTATTAGTGATAAGATGGAAGGGCGGCCTCGCATCTGGATAAATGCTGTCTCCGTGGGAGAAGTCATTGCCGTCAGCTCCACGGCCAGAGCACTTAGAGAAATTTATCCCCTGTCTTGCCTGATTCTCTCCACCGGAACCGAGACCGGCCAGGAGATGGCTAAGAAGATGGTCAAGGAAGCCAGCACTTACATTTACTGCCCCCTGGATTTTCCCTGGGCAGCGCGAAAGGTTCTCGACAAAATTAAACCTGACCTCTTTATTACCACAGAGACTGAACTCTGGCCGAACTTGCTTCGAATGGCTAAGGGCAGGGGAGCTAAGACTATGCTAACTAATGGAAGGATCTCAGGGCGATCATATGGTCACTATCTGAGGACTCGCTTCTTCTGGAGGAAGGTATTGGAGAATTTGGACCTCCTAAGCATGATATCAGATACGGATGCAGAACGAATTAAGGCCATGGGAGCAAGACCAGAGCGAGTATTTGTCAGTGGTAATTCAAAGTATGACGCATTGGTTAGCCAGACCGAACCACGCTTCGAAGCCGAGATGAGGGAGCTCCTTAATATAAGCAAGGAAGACAAAGTCTTCATTGCCGCCAGCACTCATCGTGGAGAGGAGGAAACCGTGCTTCAGGCTTACAGAAAATTCCGGGAAAAGTTTCCCCGGATGCTCCTCATCATCGCTCCCCGGCACATTGAACGGGCCAGGGAGGTAAAAGAGCTCCTAAAAAAGGAGCACTTTAATAGTTACATCCAGCTCAGTGAAATTAAAGAAGGCAAAAAACGGACTAACCAACCGATAATTATTTTAGATACCATTGGGGACCTTTTCAAGGTCTATAGTCTGAGGGCGATAGTCTTTTGTGGAGGAAGCTTTGTCCCTAAAGGTGGGCAGAATATCCTCGAGCCAGCCGCCTGGGGCAGGGTGGTCTTCTACGGATCCTCCATGGGAGACTTCTTAGAGGCTAAGGAGCTCTTAGAAGAAGTAGGAGCAGGGATACCGTTAAGGAATGTTAATGAGCTGATAGAGAAGGGACTTGAGCTTCTCTCAAACCCGGATGAACTTAAGCGGCGAGGAGAGGCAGGAAGCCAGACCATCATGGCCAAACAGGGCGCAGCTAAGCGCAGTGCCGAACTTGCCACCACCTTACTAAAACAATGAAAGTGGTCGGTATTATCCCAGTCAGGTATCATTCAACCCGCCTTCCCGGGAAAGCATTGGCCGATATCGGTGGGAAGACGATGGTGGAGAGAGTCTACCGCCAGGCCACAAAAGCCAGGGTCCTGGATAAAGTAATTGTGGCTACTGATAGTAAGAGGATCCACAAGGTGGTCAAGGGATTTGGAGGGGAAGTGAGGATGACTTCTCCTCGCCACCCCTCCGGCACCGACAGGGTAGCTGAGGTTGCCTCTAAGTTGAAGATGCCCAGCAAGAGCATTGTGGTCAATATTCAGGGGGATGCTCCCTTGCTTCCTCCCCAGATGATTGATCAATTAGTTAAGCCCCTCCTTGATCGTCCAGACTTAGATATGAGCACTCTTTATCATCAGATAAAAAATCACCGTGAGCTATTCAATCCAAATATAGTTAAGGTGGTGGTAGATAAGGAAGGATTTGCTCTTTATTTCTCGCGCCTTCCCCTACCCTACCTTAGAGACCAAGAAACCTTTGACTATTTCTATGAGCACATTGGCCCCTATGCTTATCGAAAAAGTTTCCTCCTCAAATTTTCCAGGCTGTCCATGGGCAAATTAGAGAGGGCAGAGAAACTGGAACAACTGCGCGTTTTAGAGAATGGATATCGGATAAAGATGGTGGAGACCAAATATGACTGCATAGAAGTGGACACCCCCCGGGATTTAGAAAAAGTAAGAGAGATTACTAAAAAACTTCGTAACCATAGAGTTCACAGAGGATGACAGACCTCTGGCACTGAGATTTTTAAAATCTAAATTTTTCTCTGCGATCTATGTGGTTAAAAAAGGAGGAAGTGAAGTGGCGAACAAGAGTTTTTCTTTCAAAATCATCCCGGAGATTATCTTTGGGAGAGGAGCAGTAGAGAAAGTTGGCCAGGAATCCAGGAAGCGTGGAGGAAGCAAAATTCTCTTAATCAGCGATGAAGGAGTGGCTAAGGCCGGTTTGTTAGAGAAAGTGCGTCAATCGCTATTCAAAGAGAAATTAGAAGTAATTGTCTTCGATAAAGTAGAACCTGAGCCCTGGGTGGAGACAGCCGATGAGGCAGGAAAGATGGCTCGCCAGGAGAATTGCAATTTAGTAATCGGTCTGGGTGGAGGAAGCGCTATGGATGTAGCCAAGGCCGCTTCAGTTTTAGCTACTAACGAGGGGAAGGCATCGGATTACCAGGGACTTGATAAAGTTCCTGAGCCCGGACTACCAAAGATAATGATTCCCACCACGGCTGGCACGGGAAGCGAAGTTACCTTCACAGCCGTTCTATCCAATAAGGAACCAAAAGGCAAGGGGGGAATCAATAGCCCCTATCTATTCCCTGAGTTGGCTATTCTTGACCCGCTGCTTACTCTATCTATGCCACCTCCAGTGACCGCCTCTATTGGAATGGATGCCTTAACCCATGCCATTGAAGCTTACACCTCCCTTCAGGCAAGTACAATAAGTGATGCTCTGGCTCTTAAAGCTACCGAGCTCATTGCCCACAATTTAAGCCAGGCAGTAGCTGATGGGCAGAACGCTGATGCGAGAGAGAATATGCTCATGGGAAGCCTTTTAGCTGGAATGGCACTGGCTAATGCTGGAGTAACTGCCGCTCATGCTCTTGCCTATCCCTTAGGTGGACTCTACCGCATCGGGCACGGAGTAGCCAACGGCCTTATGCTTCCCTATATAATGGAATTTAACTTAGAATCCAGCCTGAAGAAATTTGCTAAAATTGCAGAGGCTATGGGTGAAGAGACGAGAGACCTTCCTTTAAAGGAAGCCGCTAAAAGGTCAGTGATAGCCGTTAACAAGTTATCTCGCGAGATTAAAGTTCCTCGAAGGCTCAGAGAACTTAAAGCGGGAATAGCCGAGTCAAACTTCCCGGAAATGGTCACCTCAGCCATGAAGGTCACCCGCCCTTTGGAGAATAATCCCCGTAAACTGGCTGAGGAGGATGCCATGGCTATATACAAGCTGGCTTTTTAATGAGAAAATCTTCGAAAGAAAGATATGAGGGGACTGTCCCCGGAAGTCAAAAAAATAGAGGGAGGAAAAACGATGGGAGGATCGGAGTTAATCGGAAAAGAAGAGAAAGAAGCCATAGCGGAAGTTATCGATAGGGGTGCAGTGCTTTTTCGATATGGCTTTGATGAGAAGAGGAAAAATATCTTTAAGGTGAGGGAGTTTGAGGAGAAATTTGCCCAATATGTGGGAGTAAAATATGCCCTGGCAGTTTCTTCCGGGACAGCGGCCGATCGGGTAGCCTTAGCTGCTCTGGGTATTGGCCCCGGTGACGAGGTAATAGCTCCGGCTTTCACCTTTGTAGCTACCATTGAAGCCATAATGGAATCAGGTGCTACGCCAATTATCGCTGAAGTGGATAAATCGCTCAACCTGGATCCGGAAGATTTCGAAGCTAAGGTTAGTGAGAAGACTAAATTGGTCATCCCCGTGCACATGCTTGGTGTTCCCGCTCGCATGGATAAGATAATGGAAATCGCCAGGAAGCATAACATTAAAATCTTAGAGGATTCAGCTCAGGCTTGTGGGTCAAGTTTCCGGGGAAAGAAGACAGGCACAATAGGAGATATAGGAATTCACAGCTTTGATTATGTGAAGACGATAACCACTGGTGAAGGAGGGATGGTAGTCACCAATGACGAAGAGCTATACCTACGGGCATCCTGGTTCCACGACCACGGGCATCAGCATAAAGGGGACCGACCCCGCGGCGAAGATACTAAGGAGATAGTCGGATTCAACTATCGGATGAACGAGCTCCAGGGAGCCATTGGACTGGTGCAGCTCAGTCGGCTGGATTATGTTATCTCAGAGCAGAGGAAGAATAAAAGCAAAATCAAAGAGGCTATAAGTAAAATACAGGGACTGCAGTTCAGGGAACTTCCCGACGAGGCTGGCGATGGAGGAGATACCCTCATATTCTTCCTACCCAATAAAGGCATGGCCAGTGATTTTGAGGAGGAGTTGACCAAAGAGGGAGTTGGCACCAAGATCCTACCATCTGCTTTAGGTTGGCACTACATCGCTAACTGGGAGCACATTATTGAAGAATTAAAGGACAAGGTGGAATATAAGGTAGGCATGTGGCCTCAATCAGACAGCCTTCTGCGCCGGGCTATAGCCATCCCAATTTCGGTGAAGATGACAGATGCCGAGACAGATAAGATAATTACCGCCCTAAAGAAAGCCGCCGAAGCAGTCTTACTCTGAGGCTAATATTTATTCCAGTGAAGGATATCTTGCAATCTTCGCTTGGGGACGTGTAAGATATTCTTGTCATCCTTCCAGTATTTAATCGAGTCTTTCATTTCCTCAACCACTGGCGATTCTTTAGGATAACCAAGGGCAACTACGGAATCAATATCGCAGCGGTTAGGAATATTCAATATTCCTCGTAGCGTCTCCCTTTCTATTGAGCCCAGCCAGCAGGAGCCAATCCCCTCTTCCAAAGCGGCTAAGACGATATTCCCGATGGAAGCGGCCGCATCCCTTTCTCCTCCTGCCTTTACCTTTTCCTTATTTAAGAGAACGACGATATAGGCCACTGGCCTTTCCCCTTCGGGAGGATCTCCCCGGGGAACAATGTAGCCCGCCCAACGCAGTGTCTTGAAAACCTGCTCAATTAAGCCGGGCTCATCCACTACAACATATTCACAGGGCTGGAGATTAGCCGCCGAAGGAGCTAACCGGGCCGCTTTAATTAGCTTCTCCAAAATCTCTTTAGGAACAGGTTCCTGACTAAACCGCCTGATGGTCCGCCGCTTACAGATAGCCTCATATACTTTCATTGAACCTCCGCTCCGTAAATCTTCTCCATCCGCTCCAGGGCAAACTGGTGGGCTTTGGCATCGAAGTCAGCTACTCCCTCTCTATAAACGGTAACTTTATAATTTCTCGCTCTCAAATCTCCCACTGTATCCATAACGCAGATGGAGGTGCAAACTCCAACCACCTCTACTTCTTCAATTTGATGCTCTTTTAGAACCTTATCTAAATCCGTTTCGAAGAATCCACTGTATCTGCGTTTCTTTATGAGAACATCTCGGTCGAGCACTTCCAGCTCTTTAATAATACTCGCCCCATCTGTCCCTTCAAGGCAGTGTTTGGGGAAGAGTTTAAATTCTAAATCGTCCTCCTGGTGTGAATCACAGAGGTAGATAACTAACTGACCAGCCCGATGAGCTTCTTTTACCTTCTTGCCTACGAAGGGGATAATCTTTCTGGATTCCTTCCCGCAGAAGAGGGCTCCCCCTTCAGCTAAGAAATCCTCAAGCATATCAATCACCAATAGTGCCTTCACTGCATCCTCCTCATGCCGTTAATTCATTGGGGCTGTACAGTAGACTGATTAATATGTGTGAATTAACGAGGCTCATGCTCTGGCTTTGATTACCTTAAGCTCCTTCTTCATAAAGGTTAAATCTTCCTCAATCTCATCTGGTATAATAATATCATAGAGCTCAACCAATTGTCAATGCCTGGGTGGAAACGAAAACCGTTTTCTTGCTCAGATTGTATAATTTTTGCGGGGCTGGTGACGGAGAGTGTTATGGCTCACTTTGCCGCTGGCCGAAATTCAAATTTGCCCCAAACAAAAAGCCCCACTGTTAGTGGGACTTCGTTGAAGATGGCTGCTCGGCCAGGGCTCGAACCTGGAATGCCAGATCCAAAGTCTAGTGTGTTACCAGTTACACCACCGAGCAAAGAGAGCTTAACCTTAACTAAAATAACATAGCTTAAGCCCCTCTGTCAATAAATACTTGACAGCATATTGGGGAGGTGTATAATGCAGGCAGGAGGGAAAAAGTGAGAGTAATTGTTTCTTTCATGCTTCTCGTATTCTTTGCTTTAGTCCTATTTATTCTACCTTCTGCTTTCACTCCATCTTCAGCTGAGAATGGAAGGAAGGTTTATGTCATCCCCATTCAGGACCGCAGGATATTCATGGTTGACATTGGTCAGTCCAGCTTTGTCCGACGGGCAGTTGAGGAGGCGGAGCGCGACAAGGCAGAAGCAATAATTCTAAAAATAAAGACATTCGGAGGTCGGGTAGATGCCGCTGTTGAGATAAAAGACATCCTCTTTGAGACGGATATAAAGACGATTGCCTTTGTTGAAGGAAGAGCAATCTCAGCCGGTGCTCTAATTGCCCTTTGTTGCCAATCAATCGTTATGAGCCCTGGAAGTAGCATTGGAGCGGCCACTCCGGTAAGCATCTCCCCTGTCCCATCAGAGGGAAAGCCTCAGCCAACCGGTGAGAAGGAAGTCTCCTTCGTCCGGGCGGAATTTAAGTCAACGGCCGAGAGGAACCACCACCCGGCTAAATTAGCTGAGGCGATGGTTGACCCGGATATAGAGCTTGTTGCCGTAACCATTGATGGAAAGCTGCGTATATTAACTCCTGAAGAGGTGGAAGAAAAGAAGAAAGAACTGGGAGAAGAGAAGATAAAGATAGAAAAGACCGATATTCCCGAAGGTTTTGCCAAAGGCAAGCTCATTACTCTTACGGCTGATGAGGCTCTCAGATTTAAATTGGCTTCGCATAAAGTCTCAAAGATTGAAGAAATCCTGCCACTTTATGGACTTGATGGGGCATCTCTGGTGAGTGTTTCCATCACCTGGTCAGAAAATGTGGTTCGTTTTCTCACCCACCCCATCGTCAGTGGTCTGCTCCTCTCCCTGGGAATGCTTGGATTGGTCTTTGAACTAAGGATTCCTGGCTGGGGAGTGAGTGGGACGATTGGATTGCTCTGCCTGGCCCTTTTCTTTGGAGCGCATTATCTTTCGGGAATGGCTGGTTGGGCAAAAGTCACTATACCCCTTCTCTTCTTTCTTGGCGTTACCCTACTTCTTCTGGAGATCTTAGTCATACCTGGATTTGGCATCGCCGGTATCGGGGGAATAGTCTTCATTGTGGCCAGCATCTTCCTCACCTTAGTTAAACATCCCCTGCCCACTTTCCCTGGAGCCGGGGAGGAATGGTGGCAGGCTCTCTACACCGTATCTATATCCTTCATTAGTCTCTTTGTTATTGCTATCCTTTCTTTTCTGCTCATCCCTCAAAGCAATCTCTGGAAGAAAATCAGGCACAGGGTCGTCCTCACTTCAAAGGAGGAAGCAAAATCAGGTTTCCGGGGTACTCCCTCAACCTGGGAAAATTTCATGGGAAGAGAGGGAAAGGCCCTGAGCACCCTTCGCCCGGCTGGAAGGGCTGTGTTTGGAGAAGACATTTTAGATGTAGTCACTGAGGGAGAATTCATTAATCAAGATACTCAGGTAAGAGTAGTTAAGGTGGAAGGCAACCGAATTGTCGTCGGGAAAGCGGACAGGGGGGAGTCCTGAATGGAATCCTGGTTAGCAGTCCTGCTTCTAATGCTTCTGGGCTTTGTCCTGCTCTTAATTGAACTTTTCGTCATCCCTGGATTTGGTCTATGTGGAATCTCCGGATTGACTGCCCTGGGCTACGCCTGCTACTTAGCTTTTGAAAAATTTGAGAGCCCCTGGCCAGGATGGGGAGCTCTCTTAGGGACGATCTTTATTCTCATCGTCTTTATTGTCCTTTTCCCTAAGACAAAGGCATGGAAAAGACTGCGCCTGGATGCTAAAGAAGAAAGCAGTGAGGGATTCCAGTCTCCCTCCCCGGGGTTAGAGGAACTGGAAGGGAAGACTGGTGATACTCTGACTATGCTCCGTCCAGCCGGGACAGCTAAAATAGATGGAAAGAGAGTAGATGTGATTACGGAAGGGATCTTCCTTCCTAAGAATACTAAGGTAAAGGTGGTGATGGTCAAGGGAAACAGGGTGGTAGTGAGAAAGGTCAATTCGTCCGCCTGAGGCGGACTTCATTGAAAGGAGGTTGAAATGCCTTTTATTGTAATAGTTGTAGGGATAGTTGCCTTCTTCATCCTTTTCACCTGGCTGATACCGGTGCAGCTCTGGATCGCTGCTCTGGCAGCCGGGGTAAAGGTGGGAATCTTTAACCTGATTGCCATGCGGCTTCGTAGAGTGCCGCCTCCGGTAATCGTCAACTCCATGATTATGGCTCACAAGGCTGGCTTAGAGATGTCCAGCGACCGTATAGAGGCACATTACTTAGCTGGAGGAAATGTAGTGCAGGTAGTCAAGGCTCTCATCGCGGCCGATAAGGCCAATATTGGTTTAACCTTTGAACGAGCCTGTGCTATTGATTTAGCCGGAAGGGACATATTGCAGGCAGTTCAGATGAGCGTTATGCCCAAGGTAATAGATGCCCCTGACCCAACCAAGGGAAAACAAGCGGTTGATGCCGTAGCTATGGATGGGATACAGTTGAAGGCGAAGGCCAGGGTCACGGTGCGGGCCAACTTAGATAGATTGGTTGGTGGAGCAGTGGAAGAGACCATCATTGCCAGGGTCGGTGAAGGAATTGTCACCACTATCGGCTCGGCTGAGACTCATAAGAAGGTCCTGGAAAATCCAGATAGCATCTCCAAAAAGGTGCTGGAGAAGGGGCTGGATTCCGGGACTGCTTTTGAGATCCTTTCCATTGACATTGCCGATGTGGATGTGGGAGAGAATATCGGAGCGCGCCTGCAGACTAAACAAGCTGAGGCTGACCTGCAAATTGCCAAGGCAAAGGCGGAGGAAAGAAGGGCCATGGCTGTAGCCCAGGAACAGGAGATGAAAGCGCGGGTCCAGGAGATGAGGGCCAAGGTGGTGGAGGCTGAAGCAGAAGTTCCAAAAGCTATGGCAGATGCTTTCCGCAAAGGCAACATGGGGATAATGGATTATTATCGGATGAAGAATATCCAGTCTGATACCGGAATGAGAGATTCTATCGCCGGACTGGGACCGAAGGAGGAGAAGAAAGAGTAATGGATATTGGCCCCCTTATACCGCTGATATTTATAGTCCTCTGGATCATTTCCGCTTTAGCTAAAAAACAGGCAGGCGTAGAGGGGCAAAAATATGAGGAGGAAGACGGAACCTCTCCATCTCTTCCTCCTCGTCCTGAGGAGACATTGGAAGGCTTCTTAAGAAGGTTGGCAGGGGAAGAAGAGAAGCCAAAAGCGGTGCTTCTGCCTGAAATTAAGCCCGTAGCTGAGACGGTGAAAGTGCCACCTCCTCCCAAAGTGGAGGAACCTCCTCTTAGAGTAAAAACTCCTCCAGTTCCTTTTCCTTTGGAAAAGGAAAAGAGGGAAGAAATCAGGAGACCAATACCGGAATCGGCTGACTTAGAGACACTTCGCCAGGGAATAATCTTAGCTGAGATTCTCGGTCCTCCCCGAGCCAGGCGACCATTGTAGTTTACTTGGAAGGTTTTCTCTCTTCCTTGCGCAGGGCTTTGACCTGGCTTTTCTTATCCTTGAGATCTCCTTCTATTTTCTTTATCTCCTGACAGAGTTTTTTCACTGATGGTTGGTCTATCTTCCTCCAAACGCCTAACTTATAAGACTTGGCTCCCAATTCCCTGAACTTCTCTTCCCTGTTCCTCTTCAGCCCCACAATGTCCAATTTAAGCTTTCCCATCCTGGAGACCTTAACTACCTCTTCTTTGGCACGCGTCTCCCATCGCTTAGTTAATTCGCCTGCTTCGTCACCTAACCTCTTCAATCTCCTCACTGCACCGTCCCAGAATCTCTTAACATCCTCAGTCATGAAGTAAACCTCAGGGCGCTCTTCCTTTTTTTTAGCCACTTTTTTCCTCACCTCCTTCCAACCACCTTTACCGGAACATTTCCACTTAATCATTCCAGCCTGGACTTTATCTCCTCAATTCTTTGCCTTGCCTCTTTGGCCTGCTCTGACTCCGGATACTTGTTCGTCACCTTTTGGTAATACTCAATGGCTGAATCGTACATCCCGACGTTAGTGAAATTGTCTCCTACCTGAAGCCAGGAGTTAGCTTCGTTCTCTTCCATTCTCCTCCTTCGCTCTTCTAACTCCTCCTCGGTTAAGACCCTCTTCTCTGGTTCCTCCTTAGGGGCAGGAACTTCTTTCTTTGGTATTTCAACCGCTGGCACTTTAACCCTCCCTGCCTTCTCTTTAACCGGAGCGACTATCTCCGTCTCCACAATAAGTTTTCCTTCTTCTATTCTAATACTCCTTACCCCATCCGGAAAGTCAAGGAAAGAGAGACTGCCCCTCTTCTTCTCCACCCGTTTCATTGCCCGCTGGACCGTCTTGGCTGGCACTGGCAATTTGCCAATCTTCACCTCATCTGGCTTTAGGGTGAGACTGTTATTCACTAAAGCCACTTTCCCGGCCAGGGAGACATAGACCAGCTTTCCTTTTACTTTCATGGTAACAACGCTTTTTAGCTTCTCTTCCTCCATCCTGAGCTGGATATCATCCACTTTTATGTTCTTCCTGGCATATTCCTCATCCACTTTTAGTTCTCTGAACTGCCGGGAAACGAAAGAGTTGAGTTCATCCTCGCTAACTTCTACCCTGAGGGGCTTTTTAGCCAAAGCTGCCCTCTCTACCATATAGAGCTTCTGCTCTAAGCTCCTGGCAGCCTCAGGGGAGACCTCCAGGGGTTCCATCTCTGGCCTCTGGAGCATGATACAGAAAATCACTCCTGAGAAGATGAGGGCGAAGAGATAGTAAAGAGCTTTAAATCTTCTCTTCCTGGCCGGCTTCTTGCCAACCTGGGGAGCTTCCCCGGGGGCTTGAAGTAATTTGGCTCCGCACTTATAGCAGAGAAGTTTTCCCTTTAAATTTTCAGTTCCACACTTCGGACAGATCATGTTGCACCCCCCTGTCTCGGATGGGTTTCCCCTGCCCTGGTAATGGCCACTTTGGTTAGAAGAGGACCAATCAGTTCACTCACGGCAACTCCAGCCAGAACGATGCTGGTGACGGCTGCCTTGAAAGATGCAAAGGCAGGACTTTGCTGGACCAATAGCACCAACCCGATAGCCACTCCCGCCTGAGGAATCAGGCCCAAGCCTAAATACTTCCGCACCGTCTCATCTGCTCCTGCCTTAAGGGCTCCCCATTTAGCACCGTAAATCTTACCTCCTATCCGGGCCAGTATATAGACTATTCCTAATATTCCCACCTTGAGAAGAGTGCCAAGATGAAGATTTGCTCCCGCAATGACGAAGAAAGTTACATAGATGGGCACCTCAACCATATTGATGCTGGTGAAGAGCCGGTAGTTGCGCCTGGCCATATTGATAAGGATGAAACCAGCAGCCATATTGGCTAAGAGAAAGGAGAGATGAAGCATCATTGCCAACCCGGTAGTAATCATAGCTGCACCTAAGGTAACGATGAGAAATTCATTTCGCTCCCTCATTCTGCGGGCTAAAAAATGCAGTCCGACTCCCATCACTAAACCCAGGCTCACTGAGGCTATAATCTCCCAGAAAGGTCTAATTATCATCAAAAACCAGGATATTTCCCCCATGCTTTTCATCAGGACATTACAGACTGTCCAGACAACTCCGAAGATAATCACCGCAATAGCATCGTCAATGGCCACCACCGCCAGCAGAGTGCTGGTCAATGGTCCTCTACACCGATATTGGTTGAGAACAGATACTGTAGCCGCCGGGGCGGTAGCTGAGGAGATAGCTCCTAAGAGGAGAGCCATAGTAATCAAGTTTATAAAAAAGTTAGCTTCTGAACGGGATGGCAGTCCAGCCAGCTCCGGCCACAGGAAGCTGAGAACTCCTACTAAGATAAATACGGCTAAAAAAGCTCCCATAGCTGCTGAGGAGGCAATATAACCTATGCTTTTCCCCAATCTTTTCAGACCTGCGATGCCCAATCGACTTCCAATACTTAAGGCAATCAAACTGAGAGCTACATTGGTGACCGGAGTGAGAGCACTAACCATCTCCCCCGGAATAAGCTTGAGGACAGAGGGTCCTATTATCAGTCCGACTAAGATGTAGCCGCTTACTGTCGGCAATCTAAAACGGTGGGCTATTCTGCTGCCCAAGAAGCCAATGAGTAGTATCAGGCCGACAGCGAATAGGATGTTCATCTGGTCCAAGAAGTGTTTAATAGATAGAAAAAACTCAAACATGTCAGACAATAGTATACATCAATCACCGAAACTTTAGCAAGCAAAATAAAAGGGCCCGATATCATCCGCCTTTGGCAGAAATCGAACCCCTGGCAAGTTCTACAGAATTAAATTATTAGCTCTTTTTCTCTTTCTTCTTCCTTTTGCTCTTTTCTTTCTCCTCTCGCCTTTCCACTAACTCAACCAGGACTAAAGAGGCCGCATCTCCCAGACGGGGAGAAAGCCTCCTCAGGCGGGTATAGCCACTCTTCCTTTCCGTCAGACGGGGGGCAATGTCATTGAAGAGTTTGGAGATGAGCTTCTTATCTCGGACGAACTCACCCACCTGACGCCGGGCTCTGAGGTCACCCCTTTTGGCTAAGCCCATCAGCTTGTCGGCCAAAGAGGCAATCTCCTTCCCCTTGGCCACTGTCGTCTTTATCCGCTCATGCTCAAAGAGACCTTTAAGCAAATTACCCAATAAAGCTTTTCGGTGACTCTTGGTTCGCCCTAATTTCCGGCCCGCTTTTCGGTGCCGCATTATAGCTTCATTCCAAAAGAGAGACCCATCTTGGCCAGCTCTACTTTTATCTCAGATAGGGACTTCTTCCCAAAATTAGCGTACTTTAGCATCTCAGCTTCCGTCTTCTGAACTAACTGTTTAATGATCTCAATGTTGGCTGCCTTAAAGCAATTGGTGGCTCGCACTGAGGGCTCCAATTCGGATACATTCATTTTCAGATACTCTTGTCGTTTTTTCTCTTCTTCGCTCAGCCCCTTAAGCTCCTTCTCAATTTCCTCCTCGGGAGAAATGAATATAGTGAAATGTTTCTTCAGAACTTCAGCCGCTTTCTCAACTGCTTCCTGAGGAGAGATGCTCCCATTAGTCCAGACCTCTAAAATCAGTTTATCATAATCAGTCTCCTGACCCACCCGGGCATTCTCCACACTGTAATTCACCTTTCTCACTGGACTGAACATAGAATCCATCGGAATGACCCCAATGGGTTGGTCCTCCTTCTTGTTCTTCTCAGCCGAGACATATCCTTTCCCTGGACTAACTTCCATCTCCATCTCCAGCTTTGCTTCTTTACTCAAGGTAACAATATGGAGATTGGGATTTAGAATTTCCACCTGGCTGTCCTTGATGATATCGGCGGCTCTCACCTCCCCCTCACCACTGGCTTTAATCCACGCAGTTTTTGACTCCTGCCCATGAAGCCTGATAAGAAGCTGCTTCAGATTGAGGATTATCTCGGTAACATCCTCTCTCACCCCGGGGATAGTGGAGAACTCATGCAGAACCCTTTCCATCCTCACCCAGGCGACGGCAGCTCCTTCCAGGGAGGAGAGGAGAACCCGGCGCAGACTATTCCCAAGCGTTATTCCATAACCCCGCTCAAGGGGCTCGGCAATCAATTTCCCGTAGATAGGGCTTTGAGTCTCCTCATCCCAGCTCAATTTCTTAGGAAGTTCCAATCCTCTCCACTTTGAACCCATTCTCTACCTCCATAAAATTTCTATCTTGATAAAAGTTCAACAATCAATTTTTCCTGAACGGGAACGGCTATTTCCTTTCGGGAAGGAATCTTTGCCACCGTCCCAGCCAAACTCTTTCTATCCAGCTCCAGCCAACCTGGCATTTCCCTTTCCTTGGTGAACTCCATGACATCCTTGATCTTCTTGCTCTTGTCCCTGGCCTTGATGGTATCACCAGCCTTAACTAAATAGGAAGGGATATTTACCCTCTTCTCATTTACCTCAAAATGGCCATGTCTGACCAGTTGTCTGGCCTCATTTCTTGAGATGGCAAAGCCAAGCCGGAAGACGATGTTATCCAGGCGCCTCTCCAGCAACTGAAGGAGCACTTCCCCTGTAATCCCTCTCTTCCTTTCAGCCATCCGGAAATACCTGCGAAACTGTCTATCCAGGATACCATACATCCGGCGCAGTTTCTGTTTCTCCCGCAATCTAAGTCCGTAATCAGAAAGTTTCCTCGTCCTCCGTCCTCTTCCTCCTCCGGGGGAAGGCTTACGCCTCTCCATGATGCACTTTGGGCCCAGGCACTTACTGCCCTTGAGAAATAACTTCTCTCCTTCTCTCCGGCAAAGTTTACAGATTGGACCAATGTAGCGAGCCATTAAACTCTCCTTCTCTTGGGTGCTCGGCAGCCGTTGTGAGGAATTGGAGTGACATCTTTGATAAGGCTTATTCCCAACCCGGCTGACTGCAAAGACCTAATGGCTGCCTCCCTGCCTGAACCAGGGCCTTTGATATATACTTTCACCTCTCTCATCCCCTGGTCAAGAGCTTTCTGGGCACAGGAGTTAGCGGCCATCTGGGCAGCAAAAGGAGTGCTCTTTCTGGACCCTTTAAACCCCCGCAGGCCAGCACTGGACCAGGCAATTACATTGCCCCCCTCATCAGTTATGGTAATGATGGTATTATTGAAGGTAGCCTGGATATGGGCTATCCCGCTACGTATATTCTTAACCGCTTTTTTCTTTCTTTCCGCCACTTTCTCTCCCCATCTTTCTTACAGCCTCTTTCCTCTTCACTCCCACCGTCTTGCGCGGACCCTTCCGGGTGCGGGCATTGGTGCTTGTCCTCTGTCCCCTGACAGGGAGTCCCTTACGGTGACGCAAACCCCGGTAACAGCCGATGTCCATAAGCCTTGACAAATTTGATGAGACCTCCCGGCGCAGGTCCCCTTCCACCTTGTAGTCTTTTTGAATGACAGCCGTAATCCTGCTAATCTCCTCTTCGCTGAGGTTCTTAACCCGGGTATCCGGATGGACTGACGCCAGCTTAAGGATCTTATCGGCTGAGGTCCGACCAATGCCGTAGATATAAGTCAGGCCGATCTCCACCCTCTTCTCAGGGGGTAAATCTACTCCAGCAATTCGAGCCACTTCAACAACTCCCTAAAAAATCAAATATCATTTCATCCCTGTCTTTGCTTGTGGCGAGGATTGGAGCAGATTACCCGGATTATTCCCCGCCGTTTGACTATCTTGCACTTCTCACATATCTTCTTCACAGAAGTTCGGACTTTCATCTGTACCTATAAGTAATTCTTCCCCGAGTGAGGTCATAGGGAGAAAGTTCCACTTTCACCTTATCTCCAGGTAGAATCTTAATATAGTGCATTCTCATCTTTCCACAGATATGGGCTAATACCCTATGACCCCTGTCCGCAGGACGTCCTTTAGGGC
>JAGMAN010000018.1 GCA_023130215.1 bacterium | reverse complement strand
TTACACACTTTGCTTGACATTACCGCCGAGCTTTCTTGTTTGACAGGGCATAGATATTGTTGTAAAATCAGAAAGGCGATGAATAAAATGACGGCTGAGGGACTGCGGCAACAGTTTTTGGGTTTCTTCAAGGAGAGGGGGCATACCATAAGGCCCAGTGATTCCTTGGTTCCCAAGGAAGATCCCACTCTGCTCTTTACCGGGGCAGGGATGAACCAGTTCAAGCAGATGTTCTTAGGGAAGGCAAGACTGGATTTTCGACGGGTAACAACCTGCCAGAAATGCCTCCGAACCACTGACATTGAGAATGTAGGCAGAACAACTCGCCACCTTACCTTCATGGAGATGTTAGGAAACTTCTCCTTTGGAGATTATTTTAAGGAAGAGGCAATTGAATGGGCCTGGGAATTTGTCACAGAGGAACTTAAGATTCCGGGGGAGAAACTTTGGATTAGCATCTTCAAGAATGATGATGAAAGTTCTCTAATCTGGCAAAAGATGGGAATTCCCGAAGAGAGAATTGTTAGATTAGGTGAAGAGGATAACTTCTGGGACATGGGCCCCACTGGCCCCTGCGGTCCCTGCTCGGAGATAATCTTTGACATGGGAGCAGATAAGGGCTGCGGCAAAAAAGGCTGTACTGTCGGATGTGATTGTGACCGCTTTCTGGAAATATGGAACTTAGTCTTCACGCAGTTTGATAGACAGCCGGACGGAAGGCTTGACCCCCTTCCACAGAAGAACATTGATACAGGAATGGGGCTGGAGAGGACATTAACTGTCTTGGAGGATAAAGAGACTATCTTTGAGATCAGCATCTTGAAGCCAATCGTTGACTCAATTGTCGAGGCAACCGGAGTTAGCTACGGAAGTGATGAGAATAAAGATATTTCCCTTCGGATAATGGCCGATCATCTGCGGGCATCCACCTTCCTCATCGGAGGCGGAGTTTTTCCATCAAATGAAGGCAGGGGTTATGTCCTGAGAAGGCTCATCCGCCGGGCGGTTCGGCAAGGAAGGCAGTTGGGGATGGATAAGCCCTTCCTCTATCCCCTGACTGCGGTGGTTGCTGATGTCATGAAAGATGCCTACCCGGAGTTAACTTCCAAGCGTGACCATATAAACCAGGTGATCTTGAGTGAAGAGGAGAGATTTCAGTGGACTCTCCAGCAGGGGATAGAGATTTTAGAAGAAGTGATAGTCAATCTCCGCAAAGAAGGAAATGATGAAATTCCAGGAGAAGTTGTCTTCAAGCTTTATGATACCCACGGCTTCCCCTTGAGCTTAACTGAGGAGTTAGCCGGGGAGAGTGGTCTTAGCGTGGATAAAGCCGGATTTGAGAATGCTATGAGAAGGCAGCAGGAGTTGGCTCGCGGGGCCTGGGCTGGAGCCGGGAAGGAAGGAATCTCCTCTATCTACAACCAGCTTCCCTCCAGATTCCGCAGGACAGAATTTAAAGGCTATGAAAGTGCTGATTGTCAGGCAGAAGTCTTAGCCATTATCAAAGAAGATAAACTCATAGGTGGAGCCTCGGCAGGGGAAGAGATAGGGATTATTCTCAACAAGACTCCCTTTTATGGAGAAGCGGGAGGACAGGTGGGGGATAGTGGCACTTTGACTTCTGAGGCAGTGAAGGTTGAGGTCCCCGATGCCCGGAAGCCTCTACCAGGCGTCATCGTTCATAAGGGAAAAGTGGTTAAGGGAAAATTGACCAGGGGAATGAATTTGAAAGCTTCCATAGACCGGGAGCGCCGCCACGGCATTGCTCGTAGTCATACTGCTACTCATCTTCTTCAGAATGTGCTTCGTCAGGTCCTGGGAGAGCATGTGACTCAGTCTGGTTCCCTGGTTTCGCCAGATAGACTACGGTTTGATTTTACCCGCTTTAAGGCTACTTCTGATAGAGAGCTGGATCGGATTGAGGAGTTGGTCAATGAGAAGGTAAGGGAGAATGTTAGGGTGGAGATTATCCATACCGATTTAGAGAAAGCTAAGAAGATGGGAGCTATTGCTCTATTCGGAGAGAAATACGAAGATGAAGTTAGAGTGATTAATATTGGTGATTACAGCAAAGAGCTTTGTGGAGGGACTCATCTTCAAGCCACGGGAGAGATTGGCTTATTTAAGATAACTGCAGAAAATTCGGTTGCGGCCGGGATAAGGAGGATTGAAGCCCTGACCGGGAAGGTCGCCTACCGGACCATTAAGGATGAGGAGGCAGTCTTAAAGGAGATAGGAGAAGCTTTGAAGACTCATCCCAGGGAAGCAGTCCAGCGAGTGGGGGAACTGGTAAAAAAGAACCGGAACTTAGAGAAAGAGATAACTCGTCTGAAGGGCGGAGAAGTGCTCTCCAGGGTAGAAACTCTACTGCGGCAGGCGGTGGAAGTGAGGGGAATAAAAGTTATTGCAGGCCGGGTTGATAATCTGAAGAGTCAGGAGATGAGCTCACTCGTTGACCACCTTAAGGAAAAGATGGGAGAGGCAGTCATAGTATTAGGAACGGTAATTGAGGGTAAGGTGGCTCTGGTAGCTGGAGTAACTAAAAACCTGGTTGAAAAGGGATTCCATGCCGGCAGTATCATCAAGGAGATAGCTAAGCTTACCGGGGGAAGCGGCGGAGGCCGAGGTGACTATGCTCAGGCTGGAGGCAAGGACCCCTCCAAGCTCGATCAGGCTTTAAGGAAGGTGCCCCAGTTGGTAACGAGGAAAAGTTAGTGGCTATAAGGATTGAGGTTGGTTTTAAGCCAGGCATTGTGGATGCCTTAGGGGAGAATATCAAGAAGAGAATCGTAGAGGATTTTGCATTAGAGGTTACCTCGGTGAGGACGATAAATGTCTATACTATTGATAAGGAGCTTTCTCCCGGTCAAATAGAGGAGATTCGCCGGGAAATATTCACCGACCCTATAACTGAGCAGTCCTCACTGAAGCCATTGGCTGAGGGTTTTGACTGGATTGTGGAGGTTGGATACTGGCCGGGAGTCACTGATAATGTAGGTAGAACCTCCCGGGAAGCCATTGAGGACTTATTGAGGATAAAGTTTGAGGAAGGAAGCACTGTTTATATTTCAAGACAGTTCCTCGTTAACGGTCACCTGAAGATGGAAGATGTTCAGCGAGTGGCCAGGGGACTGCTGGCTAATGAGACAGTTGAGCGCTGGGAGATAAAGAGTAGCCGAGATTGGGATAAAGAGAGTGGAATGGGAATCTATGTCCCTAAGGTTAAACTTGACCATAAGCCCGCCGTTGAGGAAGTTGACCTGAATGTCCCGGACGAAGAGTTAGCTACCATTGGCCGGGAAGGTATATTGGGAAGGGGGAAAAGTGCCCGCCGGGGTCCCCTTGCCTTAAACTTAAATGAGATGAAGTGTATCAGAGACTATTTCAACAGGCCAGAGGTCATAGAAAAGAGAAAGAAGGTTGGATTGAGCAAAAACCCCACCGATGTTGAATTAGAATCCATTGCCCAGACTCAGTCCGAACACTGTAAACATAAAATATTCAATGGATGGCTTGAGTATGAGGAGGAGGGAAAGAAAGAAACAGTAGATTCACTTTTTAAAACGGACATTAAGAGGGCAACTGATGAGATTAGAGAGAAATGCGGGAAAGATGACTGGTGTGTCTCTGTCTTTGTGGATAACTCAGGTGTCGTAAAGTTCAATGAGGATTGGAATCTTGCCTTTAAGGTGGAGACTCATAATAGTCCCAGTGCCTTAGACCCTTATGGGGGAGCCATCACCGGAATTGTGGGAGTCAATCGGGATCCCATGGGGACAGGGAAGGGTTCCAGGCTAATTTTGAATATGTA
>JAGMAN010000017.1 GCA_023130215.1 bacterium | reverse complement strand
GAAGGAGTGAGGAAGGGAGTAGAAGATGGTGGAAATAAATCAGGGATTCCCACTGCCTGGGGATTCTTAAGGTTTGATGAGCGTTACTTGGGTAAGCCATTGGTCTATGTGGGGACACTGGGGATGATGCCTGCTCAAATAAAGGGTGAGCCATCCCACACCAAGCAGGCAAGACCGGGTGACCTCATCGTCATGGCCGGAGGACGAATAGGCAAGGATGGAATTCATGGAGCTACCTTCTCTTCCGAGAGCCTCCATGCGGGAAGCCCGGCTACCGCTGTTCAGATTGGTGACCCCATAACTCAGAAGAAGATGCATGATATGCTCATAGAGGCTCGTGACCTTGGACTATATAATAGTATCACCGATAACGGAGCGGGAGGGCTTTCCTGTTCAATAGGTGAAATGGGCCGGGAGAGTGGTGGATGTTCGGTTGACCTGACCAATGCACCACTGAAGTATGAAGGATTGGACCCCTGGGAAATATGGGTGAGCGAGGCCCAGGAGAGGATGACTTTAGCCATAGAGCCGGAGAAACTGGAGAGTTTCCAGAAGTTGGCTGAGAAGTGGGGGGTAGAGGTAACCGCCCTTGGACAGTTTACTGACAGTGGAAAATGCCAGGTGAAGTATCAGGGTAAAACAATCATGTCTGTTGATATGAACTTCTTGCACCAGGGCCTACCCCAGAGGAAGATGAAGGGAAGATGGAAGGTTGAAAGAGAGGAAGAGCCCCAGTTCCGGGAGCCGGGGGACCTGACGACTACGTTGAAAGAGATGCTCTCCCGTCTCAACATCTGTAGCAAGGAATATGTGGTCAGACAGTATGACCACGAAGTGCAGGGCGCTTCCGTGATAAAGCCACTGGTGGGGGTGGGGAATGATGTCCATAGCCATGCAAGCGTGATAAAGCCACTGACTCATTCCTGGCAGGGAATTATTATCACCACCGCCATAAAGCCAAACTACAGCGATATAGATACCTACCACATGGCTGCCTGCTGTATTGATGAAGCCGTGAGAAATGTCATTGCTATCGGTGGCACCCTAAGAAGAATAGCGCTCCTGGATAACTTTTGCTGGTCAAGTTCCAACGAGCCGGGGAGACTGGCTCAGCTTAAGAGGGCCGCTCAGGCCTGTTATGACTGCGCCACCGGTTTTGGAGCACCATTTATTTCCGGGAAGGATAGCATGTTCAATGACTTCAATGGGTTTGATGCCCAGAATGGGCCGGTTAAGATATCTGTTCCTCCTACTTTGTTGATCTCTGCTTTGGGGATAACAGAAGATGTCCGCAAATGCGTGACTATGGACGCCAAGATGCCCGGCGATTTAGTCTATATTTTAGGAGAGACTGTGGACGAATTAGGAGCTTCAGAATATTATGCCCTCATAGGGGAGAAGCTCACTGGCAAAAGGTTCATTGGGAACAAAGTTCCAAAAGTAGATGTTGGGAAGGCAAGAAAATTATATCAAGCCTTAAGTGAGGCAGTGAATAGGGGACTGGTTGCATCAGCGCACGGCTGCTCGGATGGCGGTTTAGGGATGGCTCTGGCGGAAACTGCCTTTGCTGGTGGTCTGGGGATGGATGTGGACTTAGCCAAGGTGCCGGCGGATAATCTTGGAAGGAATGATAAACTGCTCTTCTCAGAATCTCAAGGTAGGTTCGTAGTCACCGTATCGGCGCAGAAGAAAGACGAATTTGAAACACTGATGAAGGGAAATGTCTTCGCCCATATTGGCCAGGTAACAGAAGATGGAGAATTCACTGTTAGGGGACTGAATAAAAAAATCAAAAATCATCATGATATTATTATAAAAGCGGATGTCGATAAATTGAAAGAAGCTTATAAAAGGACCTTGAGATGGTGAAATGAAAAAGGTAAGAGCTTTAGTTTTAATAGGTTATGGTATTAACTGCGACTGGGAGACGGAGGCGGCTTTCAGACTGGCGGGAGCTGAGGCTAAGAGAGTGCACATAAACGACTTAATACTGCGGCAGGAAAGTTTGGCTAACTACCAGATCTTAGCTCTTCCGGGAGGGTTCTCTTATGGGGATGATATTGCCTCAGGAAGGGTCTTATCTAATAAGATGAAGACCTATTTGGGGGATGAGCTTCAGAGATTCATCGGCGCAGGGAAACTTGTGATTGGAATCTGCAATGGTTTCCAGGTAATGGTCAAATCTGGCCTGCTGCCTGGTTTTGACGGAGGCTACAGAACACAACGGGCTACTCTTACCTTTAACGATTCCGGTAGATTTGAAGATAGATGGGTTCACTTGAGAGCTGAAGATGATAAGTGTATCTTTACCAGGGGAATAAAGAGATTTTATCTTCCAGTGGCCCACGGCGAGGGAAAGTTCTTTGCCGGGGATGATGTCTTAAAGAGGCTGGAAGAGGATGGCCAGATAGTCTTTAAATATGCTCGGCCGAATGGTCAGGCAGCCAATGGTAAATTCCCTTACAATCCAAATGGCTCTCTGAATGACATTGCGGGCATCTGTGACTCTACCGGGAGAATATTTGGCATGATGCCTCATCCGGAGAGATACCTCTATTTTACCAATCATCCCAACTGGACCAGGGAATGGGAAAGGCTGAAAAGGCAGGGTGCCCAGGTTCCGGAGCATGGAGATGGTTTGCAAATTTTTAAGAATGCGGTAGAATATGCCAAGGATAATTTCTGATTGACAGAGTCTTTGGTCTGAGGTACAATGGCAGCTGAAGGGAGGGGAAAGATGTAGTGTCTACAGTAAAAGTTAGAAAGGATGAGCCGCTGGAGAGGGCCTTAAGGCGCTTTAAGAAGAAGATGGATAAGGAGGGGCTTCTCAGGGAGATAAAGAAGCATGAGCATTATGAGAAGCCCAGCCAGCGCAAGCGCCGAAAGATTCTCAAGGCAAGGCAGAGAGAAAAAAGGTATGAGGAGAGTTAGTCCCGACCTGCAAGATCTGGTGAAGGATTTAGCCGTCCCCACCAGCTCGAAGATAGTGCTCGTTGTCATAGACGGTTTAGGAGGGTTGCCGGGGGATGAAGGAAGCACTGAGCTGGAGAAAGCGGCTACTCCTGACTTAGATACCCTTGCCCGTGAATCAATATGCGGGATGATTGACCCAATCGCTCGAGGAGTTACTCCGGGAAGCGGTCCGGCTCACTTAGCTCTCTTTGGTTATAACCCTCTGGAGTTTCAGGTTGGACGAGGTGCTCTGGCTGCCGCCGGCATAGGATTTAATTTAGAGTTAGATGATGTAGCGGCCAGGATAAATTTTGTTACCGTTGATGAAGAAGGGAAAGTTGCGGACAGAAGGGCAGGGAGGATCAGCACTGAAACTAACAAGGAGCTTTGCCGGCTGCTGAATGGAATGCAGTTGGAAGGGACCCAGCTTTTCGTAAGAGCGGTGAAAGAACACCGGGCAGTAGTTGTATTAAGGGGCAGAGGGCTCTCCGATGCGCTAAGTGACTCTGATCCCCAGAAGACTGGCGTTGCGCCCATTGAGGTGAAAGCTCTTTCTCCGGAGGCGAATAAGACGGCTCGAATAGTTAATGGATTCATCCAGCAGGCTAGGGAGATCTTGTCTGGCCATTACCCGGCCAATATGATTTTACTGCGGGGGTTTGCTAAATCTCCCCGCCTTCCCTCATTCTTAGAAATTTATCGCTTGCGCTCAGCAGCCATTGCGGCTTACCCCATGTATCGAGGAATAGCCAAGCTGATGGGGATGGATATTTTAGTTACGGGAGAGACAGTAGAGGAGGAATTTAAGACATTGAGAGAGAATTTTGATAAATACGATTTTTTCTTTCTACACATTAAGGGAGCAGATAGTGCCGGGGAAGATGGGGATTTCAAGAGAAAAGTTAAGGTGATTGAGGAGGTGGATCGAAATATTCCAACTCTAAGGCATCTCGCTCCAGAGGCGATAGCTGTCACGGGAGATCACTCCACTCCTTCTGTCTTAAAGGTTCACAGTTGGCACTCAGTTCCCTTCCTTCTCCGATCGGCCTGGTGCCGTCCGGATAAGGTGGACAAATTCTCAGAGGAAGCCTGCCTGCGGCAGGGTGGATTGGGACGCTTTCCTGCCGTAGAGGTTATGCCACTGCTCCTTGCTCACGCACTTAAACTCACAAAATATGGTGCTTAGGGAGGAAATTTGCAGTTATTAGTCTTCATCCTTAATCAGGAAGAATATTTAGATGAGATTCTCTCTGCCTTTGTTGAGGTTGGAGTTAAGGGAGCAACCATCATCGACAGCGTAGGAATGGGAAGGATCTTAGCCCACGACATCCCTATCTTTGCTGGACTGCGCCACCTCCTGGAAGGTAATAGACCTTATAATAAAACCATCTTCGCTGTAGTTGAGGATGAGAAGGTGGATGAGGTCATCGCTGTCATAGAAGATATCTGTGGCAGTTTAGACAAGCCGGGAACCGGTCTTCTCTTCACGCTACCGGTCAGCAGGGCAAAGGGATTGGCCCACGAATTTTAAGATACCCGCTAACCGACGCAACTCGCCTTACAACCAAGCGGTGAGCCGTTCGAATTTAACGGTAATGTGCCTAATACAGGAATAATTACTAACCTTCCTCAGGACATATGTGTAGAAGTGCCGGTTCTGGTTAATCGCCGCGGATTTAATCCCATTCATGTAGGCGCTTTGCCGCCCCAATGCGCGGCCCTTGATAATATAAACATTGCCGTAGAAGAGATGGCTGTAGAAGCAGCTCTGAGCGGAGACCCGGAACTGGTATTTCAGGCAGTTGCTTATGACCCGTTGACAGCAGCAGTCCTGTCCCTGTCTGAAATCAAAAAGATGGTGAATGAGATGCTGAAGAAAAATAAAAAATATCTACCACAATTTAGAAATGTCAAGATTTGAAGGATATGGTTGCTTTCAAAACTCTGATATACTTTGTCTTTAGTGAATATTTACAAGTGTCCGGCAGGGGAAATAGGAGAAATAAGATATGATACGATTAGGTGTTGTTGGATACGGGAGCCGCATCAGCGGTGTAATCAAATCCTGTTTACGTGAGGTTGAGCCGGATATTCGTGTTGCCGGAATAGTTGATCCTGATGAAGACGGGGTTCGTTCCAGGTTAGCTGAATGCGATCAAAAGGATGTGGTTTTTTATAAAGACCTGAAAAGCATGATCAGTAAGGCAAAACTTGATGCCCTGGCTATTGGGACGCGGTGTCATCTGCATGCGTCTTATGCCATAGAGGCGGCAGGGTACGACCTGCCTTTATATCTTGAAAAACCAGTGGCTGTATCTATGGAGCAGGCTATAGCTCTTGAGCGCGCGTTTGAAAAATCCAAATGTGAGGTAGTGGTCAGTTTTCCTTTGCGTGTTTCTCCGTTATGTTCGCTTGCTCATGAATATATTGAGAAGAAAACTATCGGCAGTCCTGAACACATTCAAGCAGTAAACTATGTTAATTACGGCACTGTATATTTTGACACAGCTGCTTATCGTGATTTTAAAACAATGCAGGGGCTTTTTCTTCAAAAGGCAACCCATGATTTTGATTATATGAGTTATCTCATGGGTTCTAATATTGTCCGTGTTGCAGCTATGCATACCCGGGGTAGAGTTTTTGGCGGCAAGAAGAAGAAAGGGTTGGTATGCTCAAAATGCAAGGAAGTGGATACCTGTCTGGAAAGTCCTCAGAACCGTAAACGTAATGGTTCAGGCGGGACATTATTTGATCATCTTTGTGTTTTTAGCCGGGATTGCGGAACACCGGAAACAGGTATGAATGAAGATTCTTCCAGCGCCCTAATTGAATTTGCTTCCGGTGTCCATGGTGTCTATACCCAGGTGTTTTACAGCCGCCGTGATGCCGCAACCCGCGGCGCAACTATAAGCGGTTATAACGGGACAATTAAATTTGACTGGTATAAGAATGAGTTAAAGTTTGTCCGTCATCATGCGCCATTTACAGACACGGTTAAGGCAGGTGAGGGCATGAGCCATTTTGGCGGAGATTCAGAACTAGCCTATGATTTTATCAACGTCATTCACGGCAAAGGGAAATCACGTACTTCAATATGGTTAGGTATTCAGAGTGTTTATGCCTGCCTGGCCGCGAAAGAATCTGCCGAGACAGGTTGTTTTGTTAATGTCCGGCAAATAGGCGCTCTTTAGCGACGAGCTTAATTTAAGGAGGAGAATCATGGTAAAGCCAAAAGTAGGATTTATTGTTTATGGGGTTCATAAAGACGGTTTAAAAGACCCTATGGGCACGTCTTTTATAGATGAGGCTATTATTGCCCGGTCTAAGGATGAGTTAAAGAAACAGGGTTTGGAGTTGGTTGAATATGACACAGTTATTGCTTCTAAGGAAGAGGCAAGGACAGCCCTTAAAGCAATGAAAGATAATAATAATGTTGACTGCGTTATTTTATTTTCAGGAACCTGGGTATGGGCGGCCCATCTTATCGGCGCTATCAGGGATTACGCGTTAACAGGCAAAGGGGTTTTGATCTGGACCCATCCCGGTTCCCAGGGCTGGCGGCCTGTAGGCGGCCTGGTTATGCACGGCGCGTTAATGGAGGTGGGCATTAAGCATAAATTTGTCTATGGCGGGGCTGATGATGCGGCTGAAATAGTTAAAATTGTAAGTTATTGCCAGGCAGCGCACTTAAAGAATTTCCTGAATATGTTAACTATCGGGACTTTCGGCGGACGGGGCATGGGCCAGACTTGCGGCACAGCAGATCCATCTCAATGGATGAAGATGTTTGGTATTGATATTGATTCCAGGGATACTACAGAGCTGATACAAACAGCGAAGAATATACCGGCGGAAAAGATAGAAGAGCTGAAACCGCGTATTACCAAACTGTTTGGGAAGTTTCCAGATGAAAATGTAGTTAATGAACGGTCCATACGTCTTTACCTGGCGCTTAAGGAAATAGTCCGGAAGGAAAAATTTGATTTCTATACTATTCAATCATTCCCGGGTATGGCCGATGATTATACTGCGTCCTGTTTTGCTCAGAGTATGATGCTGGAAGACGGATGCGGTACTTCTACGCTGGGAGATTTTAATACCGCCATGACTGTGCTTTTGCTGACAAAACTGAGTAAAGAACGGGTTTATTACGGTGATCTTCAGCATATTGATAAAAAGAAAAAAGAGATAAAGATTATTGGTGACGGCGCTGTTCCTCCTTCCTTAGCCGGTAAATTAGGCCCGGCAGGATTTGCCGAACATGGTATTCCTACAGAAGGAGGCGCCGGAGGCCTGTCTATAAAACTTATCTGTAAGGTCGGCCAAGGTGTTTTAGCCCGGCTGGGCAGGGTTGACGGTAAGTTCCAGATGGTTATTACAAAATGTTCTATTTTTGAGCCTCCGGCTGATCAAATAGAATCACGGCTTAACGAATGCGGGATCCCGTTCTGGCCCCACGGATTTGTAACAGCGCATGCTGATATGGATAAATTGCTGGAGAATTGGACTAATGAGTATGCCTGTCTGGGGTATGGTCAGGATCTGTTGCCTGCTCTGGTTGATTTTTGTGAATTAACCGGTATTAAGGCTATATTACCGTAGTGTATTAACACAGGTGTTATAACTTTGTGAGCCTATATGTTCTTAACTTATGGAAAGGTTTGGTATGAAAATTGGAAACAAAGATTATAAACAGTCTGATTTGAAACGGAAGATAGGTAATTTAGCCCAGCTTGGCGGTACACGGCACTATGAACTCTCAGAGGGCAATTCAAAAGGTGTCAGGGCCATAGATTTCAATACAGGTTCAGGGCTTTATTTTAGTGCCTTGCCGGACAGGGGTTTGGATATATCCCTGGCTTACTATAAGGGCGTGAACCTTGTTTACCAGACCCCTAACGGTGAAGTCAATCCGGCTTATTATAACTCACGCGGCCTGGAATGGCTGAGGACATTCTTCGGCGGTCTTTTAACCACCTGCGGTCTGACTTATTTCGGCCCGCCGGGTAAAGACGGCGATGAGGAGCTGGGTCTTCACGGCCGTTGTTCTACTATACCGGCCAAACAGGTTTGTGATACTTCCGGATGGGATGGTGATGAATACCGATTAGAGGTCTCAGGCACTGTAGAGGAATGTTCTTTATTCGGTGATAAAGTCCGTTTAGTCAGGACTATTACATCCCAGCTTGGTAAAAAATCACTTCTGATAAGAGACAGGATAGAAAATTTTGGATTTAAGAGGTCACCCTTTACAATTTTATATCATATAAACGCGGGTTTTCCTCTTCTGGATGATAAAACAAAACTTATTATCTCCGCGACTAAG
>JAGMAN010000016.1 GCA_023130215.1 bacterium | reverse complement strand
CTCAGACCGAAAGACCGGGACTCCGAGCCCTTATGGAAGTAACTGGGCTTGATGGGAAAGAGTTAACTGCCGGCCAGGTGAGTTTCATCCTTGCTCCCAGAATAAATGCAGGCGGGAGGATTGGGGAAGTAGAGCAAGGGCTAAGGTTACTTTTGGCGGGTTCAAGGGAGGAAGCTCTTCCCTTAGCCAGGAGTCTTGACCGGGAGAATAAGTTGCGTCAGGAGATAGAGAGCCAGACGGTAGATGAGGCAGTCCGGAAGATAAAGAAGGAGGTGAACCTTGACCAGGAGCCGGTCATTGTCCTCTCCGATGAGGGCTGGCATCCAGGAGTGATTGGCATCGTCGCTTCCCGCTTGGTGGAGAGATTCTATCGGCCAGCCATCCTGATTGCCCTAAATGAGGAAATGGGGAAGGGGTCAGCTCGAAGCATCAAGGGCTTTCATCTCCTCGGAGCCATTACCCGGTGTCAGGATTTACTCCTTAGCTTTGGGGGACACAAACTGGCCGCTGGCTTGACTATATCCAGGGACAAAATTAAGTCTTTTAGGCAGAGGATAAACGAGATTGCCAGGGACGAACTTCAGCAACAAGATCTCATTCCCAAGCTGAATATTGATGCCCAACTCAGCCTGAAGGAAATGAGCCTTGAACTGATAGAAAGCCTCCAGCGCCTTCATCCCTTTGGAATGGGGAACCCCAAACCAGTGTTCTCCTCTGCCCAAGTCGACCTCTTCGATAATCCTTTCTTAGTGAGGAACAATCACCTGAAACTTCGCCTCACCGACGGCACCGTTGTGCGAGAAGCCATTGGATTCAGGATGAGAGATAAACTTTCTGAGCTGGGAGGGAAAACCTCCAGGGTTGACTTAGCTTACTCCTTAGAGATAAACCAGTGGGGAGGGGCGAAATCAGTCCAGCTCCACCTCAAGGACATTAAAATCCCTCGGGACAAAACTTCGTAACCACAGACTAACATGGCTCATTTAAGCCACTGATGGACACGGATGAAACCTATAAATTATCTCTTTTTAT
>JAGMAN010000015.1 GCA_023130215.1 bacterium | reverse complement strand
TACTCTCTTTAATACCTGTATGGGGTTTCCTACGGTGACGGTGGGACTCGTGGCTTATCTTCTTCTCTCCCGTTCAGGTCCAGCCGGAGCATTGGGATTGCTCTTTACTCCAGTGGCTATGGTCATTGCCCAGACAATTCTGGCCACCCCAATTGTCTGTGCCCTCTCTGTATCTGCGGTAAGTGGTGTGGACAGGTCACTAATTGAGGCCGCAGTGACCATGGGGGCAAGCAGGTTTCAGACTATGTGGGTGGTGCTCCAGGAGACGAGAGCGGCTATTCTAACTGCCCTCATGGCTGGATTTGCCCGCATAATTACCGAAGTGGGAGCGGCTATGATTGTTGGCGGAAACATCAAAGGTTCCACTCAGGTAATGTCCACGGCCATTATCTCTGAGGTAAGAAAGGGAAACTTTGAATTTGCTCTAAGCTTGGGAATAGTCCTCTTTCTAACTGCTTTCCTTGTGAATGGTCTGGTTTATCGGTTAAAATAAACCTTAGAGATTTCCTTAACAATAGAGTTCCTCATTTACTTAGGTCCTTGAAGGGATTATCTCCTTCGTGCAGTGCACCAGCTAAAAGGGTTGTTCCGATTGCAGCCAAGAACAGGAGAAGATTTATCATTGCGCTGACTCTTCCCATTTCCAAACCTTTCAAATTTTTGGCTTGCCGGCAGCGCTTAAAAGCAGTATAATAAGTTCAAATTATCACACTTTGTATTATTCAATGTGAAGAAATGAACACATATCAAACCTTTTTTACAAACGAGCCAGGTTCCATGCTATTAGATCTGATGGAAATACTTCGCAAAATATACCGATTTGGGAGCATAAACGAAGTACTTCAGATATGAACAGTTATCTGCCATCGTAGGAAAGCCAGCCTTAGAAAAAATAAATTAGCGAGGTGAGAATGAAATGGCCAGCATCCAAAAAGAATTTATGTCAATGTTAGAGGGAATCGGAAAAGAAAGAGGTTTTCAGTGTCAAAAATACGAAAGTAAAATACGAAGGATCAATAATATAATTGAGTTATCTGGACGCATCAATTGCTTGCTCTACTTTAAAATCCGATCTGAATCGCCTTATCGATGGGGAGTGACAAAGAATAGAATTGAAGAGCTACAAACATCTGGTAAAAAATGGTTTATAGTTCTATTACTTGAAACACCTAACAATGGATACCTATTGACGGATCAGGATGTGGAACGCTATGTAAATGAGAGTCTTTGGCCTCTAGGAAGGGGAAAGAATAAAAATGAGTATAAAATTAGCACTGGAAAAACTCTGCAATATAGTAAGCCCTTTCACACGGTTGGGGATTTTATTAATTTGCTGGGACATCTGCCAACCGATAAGGAATCTTTATCTGAAATCCCAGACATGAGATATGAAGAATATCCACCAAACAAAATTACTACCACGATCACGAGGGCTGTTCGTGATACCGCGTTATCTAATAAGATTAAAGAAGAACGTAATTATCAGTGTCAAGTGTGTGGTACTACCTTGATTATAAAAGGCAAGGGATATGCAGAAACGCATCATGTCAAGCCATTAGGTCAAGAAGGACCTGACATAGAATCGAATATGTTGGTTTTATGTCCCAATCATCATATATTGTTTGACTATGGAGAGATTGCAGTTTCTCCAGAAGATGGTATAGCTGTGATAGATGGTGGAGGACATGGGATTGGTACTTTAAAACCACCGTTTCCAAAAAAGGAATATATTGAATACCACTATCATAATATTTACAAGAAATAATTGGAAGCTATCTTTCCCTCAAGAAACATTTCACCTATTACGACGGCAGATAACAAAGCGTATCTGGCTACGGTGCTTCGCACCTTCGCCCAAATCCGCCTACGGCTGGACTTCAGATACGCTCGAAACGTTAGGTAGCAATTGCTAACAGCTAATACAGAAGGAAGCTAGCATAGAACCCCATTGTGTAAAGTGTAAGAAGAAGCAAGAGATGAAAGATGTAAAAGAAGTAATTATGAAGAGTGGCCGTAAAGGGTATACATAATGGCACTGCCGGCAAATATTAATGAGTTAATAAACGGAATGGGAATTTTTGATTAATGTTAGAGATAAAAGACAGGAGTAGTAAGTGAGCAAAAAAAGGATTGGCGAAAAAAGAATTGTGCGCTATAAGGCGTTAAACTTAACTGGCAAAGATACGAAATACAAGGATTTGTTATCAGGCATATCAAGCATTCTTGAAGATGCACGAAGGGTATCTGTTAGAGCCGTTAATACTATTCTTACGGCCACCTATTGGGAAATTGGACGTAGGATTGTCAAATTTGAGCAGAAAGGAAAGCCTTCTGCTGAATATGGAGAAGAGATTATCGAAAGACTGGCAAAAGATTTGACAATGCGTTTCGGGCGAGGTTTTTCTAGAAGGAATCTCTTTCAAATGAGGTTGTTTTATCTATCATATTATAAAAAAGTGCAGGCAGTGTCTGCACAATTAGGAAAAAAAGGGTTGAAATCAAAGATCCGGACACTATCTGGAGGGTTAACAGCGGTTCCTTTGGAAAAGGTCAGTAAAATATTTCCTCTTTCATGGTCCCTTTATATTCGTTTGCTTTCGGTAGATGATGAACAAGTTCGAAATTTTTATGAAGCCGAAGCAATTCGCGGTGCATGGTCGGTGAGGCAATTAGACAGGCAGATAAGCAGTCAATTTTATGAGAGAATATTACTTTCAAAAAATAAAGCAGCGATGTTGAAGAAAGGCCAGAGGCTTAAAAAAGAAGATATTATTACTCCGGAAGAAGAAATTAAAGACCCAACCATATTGGAATTTTTAGATCTTAAAGATGAATATTCGGAGTCAGATTTAGAAGATGCTCTTATTCATAAGCTGGAGGATTTCTTGTTAGAGATGGGTTATGGATTTGCTTTTGTAGCCCGTCAAAAGCGTCTGCGTATCGGTAATGAGTGGTACCGTATAGATCTGTTATTGTACCATCGCAAACTTCGTTGTCTGGTAGTAATTGATTTAAAGGTTGGTAAATTTACTCATTCAGACGCCGGACAAATGAATCTTTATCTGAATTTTGTGGCTGAGAATATGATGCTTCCGGAAGAGAATCCGCCCGTGGGGATAATTTTATGTGCTGAGCGAGATGAGGCAGTTGTTCATTACGCTCTGGGAGGATTGAAAAACAAAGTCCTTGCTTCTCAATACCGTTTGCAGTTACCGGAAGAAAAGAAGTTGGAAGCAGAATTGAGGCGGGTGCAGAGAGAATTTAGAAGATTGAGAGAGAAAGGAGCTATTTTGCCACCATTTTAAGTGCCCATTCCCAAGCTCGGCTTAAGGCAAAAAAGGTGAGCAAGTCGAGGCCCAAGTTGAAATAACACAGTCGCAACATAAAATACTTTCTCAATGTCAGTCTAATCCGCTATTAAAGAGGGAGATTGCCGTGAAAATAGGAAGAAAATGTGGATAAGTTGTGCAAAAAGGGTGGAATTTCCCTTAACCTCGTTTTACATCCCTGCCAGAGAAGGGAATGTCTGGAACAGGTGACCAGCGCTCAGGAAAAGGATAGTCAGGGAGAGGACAAGGAGAATGATAAAAGTGAAACTTATCCCCATTAAAGGAATGATAAAAGTAGCCACCGCTTTCCCCCGAGGAAGATGATGCACTTCCTGAATCCCCAGGACAAATAAGCCAGCCATACACACTAAGATTATCATACCAAACAGGGGCAGTAGAAGAAGCCTGGCCGTCCCTAATGGCTTGAGCATTATAGCCAGTGGGGTCATTAGCCAGATTGGAATAAGGGCAAAACCGCAGACGCTGTAGAGAGAAGCTCCTCTGCCTGAGCCGCCGCAGAAGTTAGCCATTAAATGGAATATGGCGACTAAGAGGAAGAGGCCGCCGAAGGCTACCATCAGTTCTATGATTAAACCCAAGCTGAGCAAGATCTTAGCATGTCCAGTTGGTAGGATTAAGAGCCAGCCAATCCGGTTGCTCAAAATAGCTAAGATGACGACAAGGAAAGCGAGCCCAAGAGGCCTTTCCTTGGAAACTCGCCGCATTGCCAGTCTGGGACTGGTAAAAAGTTGATAGATTAGCTCCATAGACCTTGCCTAAGGTGGATAGTAGATGTATTGAACTGGCAGATAAGAATCCTCCGACTGCCCTAACAGTTTTGAGATAGCATCTTCTTTACTGCTCGCCGCAGATGACAGGAATCTCCCCCAGGGAAGTCTTTCCTCATATATCAAAGCTGGCTTACCCTTAATCCCAGCCTTCTCAACTGCTACCTCAATGGCTTCCTGGAATCCTCCTAATCGGTCAATTAAGCCAAGTTCCAGGGCCTCCTCCCCGGTAAATACCCTTCCATCGGCTATCCTCTTAACCTCGTCCAAATCCATCTTCCTGCCCTCAGCTATAGCATTAATAAACTGTAAATAAACTTTGTTCACCAATTTCTGAAGGTGTTCTTGCTCATCTTCAGTCATCTCACGCCAGCTGGATAGCGTATCCTTGTATTTGCCGCTCTTGATGATGTTCATCTTGATTCCCCATTTAGCCATTAGCTCCTGGAAATTAATGTTTCCAATCACCACTCCGATGCTTCCGGTAATGGTTCCCGGATTGGCTAAAATATAATCCGCCCCGGCTGAGATATAGTAACCACCAGAAGCGGCAATATCTCCCATAGAGACGATGACCTTCTTCCCCTTCTCCTCTTTTGCCCTGCGAACCTCATCATATATCTCCTGACAGGCTCCCACCGAACCACCGGGGCTATTGACCCGCAGGACAATGGCTTTCACCCGAGGGTTCTCAGCGAGGCGCTTGATTCTCTGCACATAGTAATCGGCTCCTCTTTCCCGAAGCCCGAAAGGGCCAGCCGGACGCTGGGTAGAGATTGCTCCATAAACCCTGACTATCCCAATAATTTCTTTGCCCAAACCACCTAAGGCGGCAAATTCAGAGGCAGGAAGCTCCTCCCGTGATTGGAAAACGAGAAATAGCCCCACAATCAGGGAAAGCCCAAACAGCGCCAAGAGCAAAGTAGCTGCTAACCGCTCGCGCATCTTACATCCCTCCTAAAACTATGCCCATAACCATTCGTCCAGTTTCTTGGTATCCTCTTGTGATAAATTAACAAATTGCAGAAAAAGCCTGTTCGCTCTCCCTTTGTCCGTCTCCACTTGCTCTGAACCAACAACATTTGTCTGAATAACGATAGGCTTATCTGAGGAAAGGGCGATGTCCTTTGGGGCAACACCTGGTGGGTAGATGGTAGCTTCGATCTTTTCTCCTTTGCCTATGTCCTCATCTGCAACAATCTTCATCCCGGAAAGACTGATATCCGACATGACGGCTCTGATGAGTGTTTTCTTCAGAAGAGAGCGCTTTCTTGCAACGATAGTTAATTTCTTCCGGTGACGGGGAGCTCGCTCAGCCAGGACAGCTCTATCCGCCTCCTTTCTCTCTCTTTTCAATGCAGACTCCACCTGTTTCAGGTCATCGTAAATTTTAATAAGATGCTGTAAACCTATTAATTCAATCACTTTTTTAACCTTGGGAGTAAGACTGACCAGTGTCAGGTCACCGCCCATATTCTGTAATTTATTTCCAATGCTCTTAAGAACACCAATTCCAGCACTGCTTATATATTCTAACTCTTTACAGTATAAGATAATGTAAGATTTCCCCTGCTTAATCTGACCTTCAATCACTCTTTTCAGCCTAACAAAGTTTGAGGTATCAACATATCCACCTACCTGGATAAGGCTGACCTTCTCGCTATGGACCAGGTCCTTGCGTATATCAATCTTAAATCCCATAATCTCTCCTGCGATTCAAATGATATCGCCTTCTCCTCTTGATGTCAATAAAATCAGGACTCCCTCCTCAGTTACAATGATATTCACCCTTTCGTCCTTCTCCTGAGATGGCAACCCTTCCACCATTTGTAGCTGGAAGGCAAGACCAATGCGGATGGTCTTGGGAGGGACCTGCCTCAGGAAGTTGTCGTAAAATCCTCCCCCGAAGCCAAGACGACTGCCCCGATGGTCAAAGGCTACCGCCGGGACGATAACTAAGTCTATCTCCTGAGGTGAGATTGGCCGAATATATTCTTCCTTCGGCTCAAGAATCCGGTAAGTTCCCGGAGCTAATTCCAAATCATAGTCAGTTAAGAGAGATGGAACTAAATTCCTTTCCTTCACCCTGGTTATGGGCACGGCAACGGTCTTTCCCATCCGAAGGCTTTCCTTGATCATCTCTCCTGTCCTCACCTCATTATCTTTGGCTACATAGAACATAACCACCTTAGCAACCTCGAACTGTGGTAGGGCAAATAAATTTTTTCTTATTAGATTACTCTTCTCAATGACTGCTTGCAGGGAAAGGCTACTGCGCCTCCCGAGCATTTCTTTCCTGAGCCGGTTTTTTTCTACGCTTTCTTCCTCCACTTATTCAATCTCTCCTTAATCTTAGCCTCATATCCCTCATCAGAGGGACGATAATAAATCTTGTCACCTGGCCTGTATTCCTGCTCAACGAAGTGACCCTGGTAACTGTGCGGATACTTATATCCCTTTCCCCGATTGAGCTTAGCGGCTCCCGGGTAGTGACTATCCTGAAGATGTTTGGGCACAGCCTCTGTTCTGCCTTCCTCCACATCTTTCATTGCCTCCGATATGGCTGAATAAGTGCTATTTGACTTGGGAGCACAGGCAATGTAGGCAACTGCCTGAGCTAAAGGAATCCTGGCTTCCGGTAGGCCAACGAACTCAGATATCTGAAGGGCAGCGTTAGCCAAGACCAGGGCCTGGGGATCGGCATTGCCCACATCCTCGGCGGCACAGATGACGATGCGCCTGGCGATAAATCTCGGGTCCTCACCGGCATAGAGCATCTTGGCTAACCAGTAGAGCGAAGCATCTGGATCTCCACCACGCATGCTCTTGATGAAAGCAGAAGCAGTATCGTAATGAGCATCGCCATCTTTATCGTAAACAATGGCCTTGCGCTGGATCGATTCTTCAGCTACTGGAAGAGTAAAATGAATAAGCCCATCTTTCGGCTGAGTGGTAAGAACTCCTACCTCTAAAGCATTGAGGGCTCGGCGGGCATCGCCATCAGAAATGGTCACTATATGCTCTAAGGCTTCCTTATCTATCTTCACCTTAAAGCGGCCCAGTCCTCTCTCCTTGTCCCCTAAAGCATTATTTAAGATGACCTTCAGTTCATCTTCGCTCAATGGAAATAGTTCAAAGATTTGAGAGCGGGAAAGTAGGGGAGAATTTATGGAAAAATAAGGGTTATGAACAGTGGCTCCAATGAGGGTAACGGTTCCATCTTCCACATCGGGCATGAGGGCATCCTGCTGAGCTTTATTAAAGCGGTGGATCTCATCAATGAAGAGAATGGTCTTTTTGCTCCGAAGTCTCCTTCTCCCCTTGGCCTCCTCTATCATTCTGCGTATATCGGCTACCCCTGAGGTGACCGCATTGAGTTGGGAGAAATGGGACTTAGTGCTATTAGCAATGACGTAAGTTAAAGCGGTCTTACCGCACCCGGGGGGACCATAAAGGATGAGAGAAGTTATTCGGTCGGCTTGAATGGCTCTTCTGAGGAGCTTCTCTGGCCCGAGGATATGCTCTTGGCCGACGAATTCCTTTAGAGAGCGAGGCCTCATCCGTCGGGCTAAGGGGGCTTCTTTCTCGACCTCTTCTTTCTTCTCGGCTTCGAATAAATCCATGATTTAAAAAAATCCCCGCCCTGCCGTGTGAAAAGATATCTTCTGAACCGGCTCTCAACAAGTGGGTACCCTCTTAGGTGCTTTATGCTTCCACCCAAAGGCGGCCTGCAAGCCACACCTAAAGCCAGGTTCCCTTTCTATTAGTGTTGGCTCAAAAATGACCGATTCAACACGAACAGGGCAGGGAAAAACTATAGCCATTTTAATTATATCACTAATGAGAAAGTTTGTCAAATTTTTCAAACATTTTTCTTGATTTCCTTCTCAGCCTGTGATAATTTGAACAGAGCGTCACAAAAGTGCTGCCCTTAAAGGAGAGAAAACCTTGCCGAAGGCCAATGGTCATCCTGCCCACCTAAATTCCATGAGTGTTAACCTGATGAGATATGCGGACTACTGGTTAGGGATACCTCTCTGCTTTCTGCTGAGTTGCCTGAACGCCACCTTGAAACTTTTCGGTTTTAAGAAGACCAAGAGAAATGCCCTTCCAAAGAAAATACTCTTTATAAAGCTGTCCGAATTAGGCGCTATTATTTTAGCCTATCCTCTTTTAAAACGTGCCAGGGAAGAATACCCTGGGGTCAAACTATCCTTTGTTACCTTCGAAAAGAATAGAAGTATTTTTGAGCTTCTGGGAAATATTGTTGAAGACGATAATATCCTGACTATACAGGAAGATTCGATATCGGTATTTATACGCGATACTTTTAAAATAGTTAAAAAAATGGTGAAAGAAAGGGCAGACATTATCTTTGATCTGGAGCTATTTTCACGCTTTACCGCCATACTCACATTTCTAAGCCAGGCCGATAAAAAAATAGGTTTTTATAATTATACTTTTGAAGGTTTGTATCGCGGCGACTTTTTGACTCATCGCATTCAATATAATCCCTTGCTCCACATAAGCAAGAGTTACTTATCCTTATGGCAAACTGTTAACCAGGAGAAAAAAGATAGTCCGGAGATGGCTGAAAGAATCGAGGACAAAGACATCGCTCTTCCGAAAGCTCGTATACCATCTGAAACTACAAAACAAATAGAAGACAAGTTGAAAGAATTCGGGATTACAAGGAAAAATAAACTCTTTTTACTCAATCCCG
>JAGMAN010000014.1 GCA_023130215.1 bacterium | reverse complement strand
AGGTAAGGGATTATCCCCTACACGTATATCTTGTGATGTAATTATATCTCAACATAGTGGATGTAGGGTAAATTAGAAAAAGTGGGAACCCTCCTTGACAAGGCTTGAGGGATAGTGGTAAAATCACAATGGAAGGGCAATTGAAATCCCCTGTATCAACTCGGCGAGGCAGGGCTGATAAGCTCGTTCCTATTGCTTTGGCAAGGGTGGGCAATAATTAGAGAGGTTCGAATGGGAAAGAAAATGCGGTCTTACGAAGTTAATCTCCCAGTTACTTTTCTAAAGGAAGGGAAGAAGTTCATAGCATATACTCCAGCTTTAGACCTCTCTACATGTGGTGATGACTTTGACCAGGCCAAAAAGAGGTTTGAAGAAATTGTTCGAATCTTCCTTGAAGAGTTATTTAAAATGGGCACATTAGAGAGTGTGCTTCTCGAATGTGGCTGGAAGAAGGTTTCCCGCCCGAAGCTACACTGGGTCCCTCCTGTTATCATATCACGGACAGAAGAATCTTTTAAGGTCCCATGCCCCGCCTGAGGCCAGTTCATTGGAGAAAGTTTGAACGGTTTCTACTTGACGTCGGCTGTGAATTTTCGCATCAGGAAGGCGACCATCGAATTTATAAACGTGCTGACCTTAAACGCCCCTTAGTAGTCCCAACCGACAAAGACGTTCCCAAGTTTATTATTCGTAATAACCTAAGAGTTCTGAAAATTTCCACACCGCAATATCTTAAGATGGTTAAATAATCTTTCCCGTGCTTCTGGTGCCCAAGCTTCGAATCCCCGCTGTCCCTATTATTCTATTCTCCAAAGACCTGGGTGGCATAGATGGAGAATTTTGTCCCCTCCCGCCAGGCATCCGGGGGCAGTCCTGCCTTCTGGCAGAGACTGCTTAAGGTCTCTTCTTTCGTCCAGCCCTGCTCCGTAGCCACCTCCGGTAAATAGGTAGCCGAATGGTGCCCCTTTTCAACAATAATGCCATGTTTCCCCACATCAAACTCCTCAAGGCTCTTTATCTCAGTAGGAGACATGAGATAGACAGATACCTTTATCTTAATCTGACTCAGTTCCTCATTTCGCAAAGGAGGAAATCGAGGGTCACGGCAGGCCGCCGATACCGCCATCTGGGCTACTGTCTGATATAAAGGCAAATCTGATTCATGCCGTCCAATACAGCCACGAAGGGCACCATCCTTAGTAATAGTGATGAAGACTCCCCTCTTTTCCTGAAATACTGGCTCCTTTACCTCAAACTCAGCAGTTTTGCCTTCTTTAACATAGCTTTCTATCGAAGTCCGGGCAATCCTCAGCAGTTCCTTTTGAGCTGTTTCATTGAGTGGTTCACGTTCCATTTTACCCTCCCTGGCTTTATAAATGGCTATGGCCGCATAGCCAACCACCCGTGACTTGTCCCCCGACCCTTCGGGTGCCCGGTCCCCAGAGTTAGCATACTTTAAAATCTTCACATTATCTGCCCCCAACTGCTTAGCCGTTAAAAGGGTAGCCACTACCGCAGCGCCTCCACAGAGCTCGGCTCGGCCAGAGGCCATCTCTCGGTAAAGAAGTTCGCCATCCAGCCCCTCTATCACCTTCAAGGTTCGCTTATCTAATCTACAGGCTTCCTGGTAAGGATAGTAATGGGATAGATCAGTGCTGGCAATAAGCAAGATGTTCTTACCCTTAATCTCCTTGAGGAGGACTTGACTTAGCTCTTGAGAAATCTCTAAGGTAGAACTTCCCGTCAATAATGGAAGTATCTTAAACTTAGTTAATATTCTTTGAAGAAAAGGAATCTGCACCTCTAAACAGTGCTCTTGCTGGTGGGCAGGGGGATAAAAGTCTATCAGTTTGCTTCCTTCCATCATCCTCTCAGCCAACTCCGTATCCACGGCTACCTTGCCCAAGGGAGTCTGATAATATCCGTAATTACCTACAGAAACCCCTGAGAAATGAGTTCGGTGGCTTGGGCCGATCAAGATAATAGTATCAATCTTCTTGCCCTCGAGCTGCTTATAGGCGAAAGCAGCCACCTGGCCAGAATACCGGTAGCCAGCATGAGGGGCAATTAACGCGATGAGTTTCCCCTGTATAGCCTTTCTCTCAACTCGTTGTAAGAACTCATCAACTTCATTCTTTAGAGTAAAAGCATTCCCCGGATAAAACATTCCACTAACAGCCGGGCTTCTCACCTCTCCGACTGGTTTCGGAGAATCCTCAGATGTTTTAGCCTTCTCCCCGGCACAGGATAAAGCAAAAGTCATTAATAAAATGAGAGCTGCCCATCCACCCTTCAGGAGCACATGGCCTGGATATCCCCCGTAGGGAACCTTGATTCGTTCGATCAGTTCCAGAACGAAGCTGGCTCTCCCCGGCCATTCTTCCCTTTCTCCAGCCATTCTCCTCACACTTTCTTAATTTTTCCGGAGCGGATGCAGGAAGTGCAGACTCTGATCCTTTTTGGGACGCCGTCTACCACGGTCTTCACTCGCTGAAGGTTGGGCAGCCACCTTCGCTTAGTCTTACGGTGGGAGTGGCTGACATTGTGGCCGGTCATGGGTTCTTTTCCGCAGATAGCACAGATTCTGGACATCTTCTCCTCTCCTGAAATAAACCTTACGAAGTTTTCTTGGCGAAGCGGACAGTGACCAATTTGGACACCCCGGATTCTTCCATGGTCACTCCATACATAACATTAGCCATGGCAATCGTCCTCTTATTGTGGGTAACGATAATGAACTGGGAATTCCCAATAAACTCCTGAAGCAGTCTTATAAAGCGGTCGATGTTGGATTCGTCCAGGGGAGCATCTATTTCGTCTAAGAGGCAGAAGGGGCTGGGTTTCACCTTGAACAGGGCAAAAAGAAGAGCGATGGCTGTCAGGGCTCTCTCCCCACCCGAGAGAAGGGATATGGTCTGCAGCTTCTTTCCAGGAGGCTGGGCGACGATGTCGATTCCCGATTCCAGGACATCAGCTTCATCAATCAAGACCAGTTCAGCTCTCCCTCCCCCAAAGAGGGTTCGGAATAGCTCATTGAAGTGTCCTCTGACCCGGGTAAATGTGTCCATGAATTGCGAGCGAGTTGTGCGATTAATCTTGGCAATCACCTTTTGAAGGGATTCCTTGGCCTGGAGGAGGTCCTCCTGCTGGTTGGTAAGGAAATTGTATCTCTCTTCTAACTCTTTATTCTCCTCAATGGCCACTAAATTCACCGGCCCCATGACCTCTAATCTTGCCTTGAGATTGGCAATCTCCTGGGCGGTGACTTCTTCATCCAGCTCCCCTACCTTTCTCTCCTCCAGCTCATCCAGGGATACCTGGTATTCAGAGGAAATCCTCTTCCGGATATTGTCCATCTCCATCCGGAGCTGGGCCTGGCGCACTTCCAGGCCATTAATTCTCTCCTGAATCTCATCCCGCTTGCTTCTATCATCTCTAACTTTCTTCTCCAACTCACTGACCCGGGATAAAATACTCTCTCTATCCTCATTCAGTTTTCTAATGTCTTCCTCGAAAGAATCTCTTTCTTCAAAAAGTTCTTTCAAGTTCCTTTCTCTCTCTTCTTCACCCTGGCCTATCTCCCCTCTTCCCTTCTCAGCTTCCTTCAATCGGGAGAGGCGGCTATTGCGAGCCTCAATATATTCTTGCTGGGATTCTTCCAATCGGCTAAGGTTATTTTTCTCTCCCTTCTCCTTCTCCTCCCAGGAGGCTAATTCTACTTTTATCCCGGTCAATTCTCCTGAGAGCTCCTCTCGAGTCCTCCCTCCTTCCTCCACTGACTGCTGAAGTAGTGCTATCCTTTCCTGGGCCGCCTCTATTCTTTGGCCCATCTCCTCAAGCTGATTATTTAGCTCATCTCTCTCCTTCTTATTCAGTTCATCATCTTCTGCCACTTCTCTGAGCTCTCCCTGAACTATAGAAAGCTCCCGGGAAAGTCTCTCCCCGGCCACCTTAGCTGAGGAGTGGTCACTTTCTAAACCGGCTTTCTCCATCTGCATTGCACTTCGTTTCCCTTCAAGAAGATTTATCTCGCCAGAAAACTTATTTATTTCCCCTGAGATTACCTTTGACTGCAACTCGGTTTCGGATATAGTCTTCCCTAAATGCTCTACTGCGTCTTTAAGTTCCCTGATCTCAGCATCCCTTCTAAGAATCCCCGCCCCCTTACCCTTAGGGGCACTTCCGCCGATGCGGGCACCACTTCTGCCGATGAGCTCCCCATCCAGCGTAACCAGGTTCATAGAGGAATCAGTCACATTGGCTATCTGCTTAGCTACGTTTAGGTCCTCAACAACAACTGTCCTTCCCAAGAGTTGGGAGAAGACATCCTTATAGGCCGGGTCAAATTTTATTAGCTCTTTAGCTATCCCGATTACTCCCTTCTGCTTGAGAACTGCATCCGGGGACAGCTCCTCGTGAGGTTTAATTGAATTCAGGGAAAAGAATGTGGCCCTTCCTTTTTTCTCGCGCTTGAGATAGCTTATGGCTTCTTCTGCATCTTGAGCTCTCCTCACAACAATCCCCTGCGCCTTATCTCCCAGAGCCACTTCCAGGGCTTGCTCCAAATTGGCTGGAAGGTCAATGAGGTCAGCCACCGTTCCCAGAATTCCAGGAAAATTGTCCTGATTCTGGAGGATTGCCTTCACCCCGCTCTGATAACCTTCGTATCTCTGCTTTAAGTCCTGGAGGAAATTCAATCGGGAGGAAGAGCTGGTCAGTTCTTCCCGGCGAGAACTAAGATTGCCCTGAAGGGCTGAGAGTTTAGAGTTTAGAGTGGAGGCTTCATTTTGAATTTTCTTCTGGCTTTCTTCTACTTCTCTAATGACAGACTTCCTGCCCTCTAACTCTCCTTCAAGTTCTCTTAACCTTTCCTCTGTCTTTTTCCTCTCACTCCCTACTCTCTCCTCTTCTACCTTCAGGCGCTTCTTTCTACTCCTCAAGTTCTCAAGGGTCACCTTAAGGCCAGACAGGTCATTCCTGACCTTTGCCTCCCGGGTTGCTATCTCCACCACCATAGATTCGCTCTCTTTTATTTCAGATTCTTCGTTTCTTATCTTTTGAGATAGCTTCTTCAGGGATGCGTCTGCGCTTTGGACCTTCTCCCTTCTACGAATGTTCCCTTCAGTTAACCTGACTAAATCGGATTCAGCCTTCTTTGTCCCCTCCTTAATCTGAGACAGTTTCCCTTCCAGATCGTCTAATTCTTCCCCGGTTCTTCGTTTTTCCTTCTCCAGCGCCTCCTTTCTTTCCCGAAGGAGCATGATCTGACTTTCACTCTGGTGGATTTTATTATTTACTTCCTGGCTCTCCCTTTGCCTTCCACTGAGAACTTTCTCTAACCCCAGAAGTTCCACTCTCAGCTCCTCAATCTTACTTTCCCCCTCACTTACTCCGGCTGAAAACTTTGCAGATTCATCTTTTGCCTTCTTTGCCTCTCTTAGAGAAGACTCCGATTCCTCTTCTACCCGGCTCAGTCTATTCAAAGCTAATTTTATCTCCAGTCCCTTTAACTCCTCGAAAGTTTCCTTATACCGCCCTGCCTTCCTCACCTGCCGCTTCAAAGAATTGATCTGCCTCTTCACTTCAGAAATGATATCGCTTGCTCGCACGAGGTTCTGCTCAGTAGCCTCCAATTTTCTGAGAGCTGTCTTCTTCCTGGTCTTATATTTCATGATTCCGGCGGCTTCTTCAAATAGATAACGGCGGTCATCCGGCTTTGAACTTAAGACGAGGTCCACCTTCCCCTGCTCAATGATGGAATAAGCCTGAGTCCCGATTCCAGTGTCCATGAAGAGTTCACTTATGTCCTTGAGGCGGCATGGGGTGCGGTTTATAAAGTAATGGCTCTCTCCAGAGCGGAACATACGACGGGTAATGGTCACCTCGCTATATTCCAGGGGAAGGAAGTTCTCCGGGTTAGACATGGTCAGGGAGACCTCAGCCATTCCTAAAGGTTTTCTATCAGCGCTTCCATTGAAGATGATGTCCTCCATGCGGGAACCCCTCAGGGCAAGAGCGCTCTGCTCTCCCAATGCCCAGCGAATAGCGTCGGCAATGTTTGTCTTCCCGCAGCCATTGGGACCAACGATGGCGGTGATTCCTGACTCGAAGATAAAGTCCGTCTTCTCCGGGAAGGATTTAAAGCCAAAGACCTCTAATCTCTTGAAATACAAATTTATCACCTCCCTCCCGCCAACTATACCAGTCTCTGTTAAAACAGTCAAGAAAAAAATGTAATGGTGTAACGGCGCTCTTGATAATGTCCCATTGATTTTTTTACTTGATTTCACGAAAAACTATGGTAGAATACGGTCGCTTAAAAAGGAGCTGAAAGGTGAGGAAAAGCGAGCTGGAGAGGCCAAAGATTCTGGTTGCCAGCCGAGACCTGAAGGAATGGGGAAGGCTTCAAGAGACTCTTGAATCATTGGGCTACCAGGTAATTCCCTGTGACTCACATGGCAGGATACCGATGATGGCTACTGAGGAGGAAGTGGATCTCATTCTCCTCAGTGCCGAGAAAGACAGTGCTGAGGACTACCGTATTTGTGAGCGCCTTGAGTCGGATGAACGCTTGAAGTATATTCCCATCTTAGCCCTGACCAGAGAGGATAAAGCCCCTGCAGGAAGGAAAGCCCTCAATTTCGGAGCGGACAGTTACATCACCGAACCTTTCCACCGGGACGAGATGGTGAGCACCATCAAGGCTATGCTCCGGGTAAGAAGACACTTCATGGAACTCTATCAGGAGAAGAAAGAGAAACTTTCCCTGCGACATCGCTCTAACCTTCCTTATGATCTGGAGACCCTTATTGGAAGAACTGAAAGGATGCAGGAGGTCTATGATGTAATCTCGGCTGCTGCCCAGACCGATTCTACTGTGCTCATTCAGGGAGAAACAGGGACAGGCAAGGAGTTAGTAGCTCAGGCTCTTCACTCCAAGAGCCGCCGATGGGAAAAGCCTTTCATCGTCGTCAACTGCGCTGCTCTGCCAGAGACTCTCCTCCAGAGTGAACTCTTTGGCCATGAGAAAGGAGCCTTTACGGGAGCTATCCGCCAGAAGCCAGGGAAGTTTGAGTTAGCTCATACCGGAACAATCTTCCTCGATGAGGTAGGGGAGCTTTCCCCAATGACCCAATTGGCGCTACTGCGCGTCCTTCAGGAGAGAAAATTTGAGAGAGTGGGAGGAGAGAAGACACTCGAGTTAGATATGAGAATCATCGCGGCTACTAATAGTAATTTAGAGGAAGCTATCGCTCAGAGGAAGTTCCGTGAAGACCTCTATTACCGTTTGAGTGTCATCACCATTGAGGTGCCGCCGCTGAGAGAGAGAAAAGAGGATATTCCGCTTCTAAGTGCTGACTTTCTCCGTCGCTTTTCCAGTAAAATAGGTAAGGAGGTCAATGATTTCTCTAAAGAAGCTCTGGAACTGATGATGCAGCATAACTGGCCGGGGAACATCAGGGAACTGGAGAATGTAGTAGAGAGAGCAGTTGTATTCTGTAAAGGCAATACCATTACTGCCGGTGACCTTCCCCACAAATTACAAACTGGAATCGGAATCATCGCTAATAAGCAACGGACCTTGCAGGAGATAGAACAGGAACTGATCCTCAAGACCCTGGCCGATTGCCGCTGGAATAAGCATCAGACAGCTAAGGAGCTGGGAATTGACCGGGGCACCCTTTACGGGAAGATTAAAAGGTATGGACTTGATAAAGGGGTTGAAAAATCTACAACAGGGTCTTAGTCATAAGCTCTTAAAAGAAATATAGTTAAAGAGATGGAAAGCTCTCTCGGGTTGAAAATTCAACACTTATTGCTCCTTGAGCCTTAATCGGCTTTAGAGGCCGCAGTAGCCTTACTCATTGCAAATTAGCCACTTAGGTATCCTAAGTGGCTTTTTTATTTGCCTGGCACAGGATTTGCATTACATAAACACAGATGAACATCACGGCCAGCTCCTCTCAAAGGGAGAAGTTAAAGGGGAGGCCAAGGAGGATGGTGTGGCAGGAAGGATTCTAATCGTGGCTGGAGGAGAAACGAAGGACATGTTCCCTCTCAAGATAATGGAGAGCAACCAGCATTCCATAGAGTTCTCGGAAAATGTTGACCAGCTCTTCCAGCTTCTGGATCAGAAGGATTATGACCTGCTCTTCCTTGAGCTGGATAGACTGGCATCCAGTGAGCAGGAAGATTTCTACCGGACTATTAAGGATAAGAATCCCGGGATGAAGATAATCCTCATCACTTCGGCTCCCGGCGGGCGGAAAGTGAAAGAGGCCATGGATGCCGGAGTCTACGGGTGTGTCCAGAAGCCATTTCAGGAGAAAGAAATAGTCACTATGGTCCGACAGAGCTTATCGT
>JAGMAN010000136.1 GCA_023130215.1 bacterium | reverse complement strand
TAGAAAAATTTGTGGAGAAGCCGGATGAGGAAACGGCCAGGAGATTTTTAGTTAGTGGGAACTATTACTGGAATAGCGGCATGTTTATCTGGACGGTAAGCGCCATTTTGGAAGCGATAAGGAAGCATATGCCAAAACTCTTTAAGGGACTGGAGACTATTAAGCAGTCACCGGGCACTCCCGAAGAAGCTGATATTGTCAGAAAAGTTTACCAGAACCTGGAGCCCATCTCCATAGATTATGGAGTCATGGAGAGAGCGGAGAATGTGGCCGTGGTCAAAGCGGATATTACCTGGGACGATGTTGGCTCCTGGTTAGCCATGGAGAGGCTCTATCCCAAGGATGAGAATGGGAATGTGGTCTTAGGGAAATTCGAGGGAATCGATAGCACCAACTGCATCATCGTTAGCGATGATCATTTAGTAGCAGGCATTGGTGTCTCTGATTTAATTGTGGTTACCACTCCCGAGGCCACGCTCATCTGTTCCAGGGAAAGAGCCCAGGATGTTAAGAAGATGGTTCATAAGTTAGCCGCCAATAAAGAGAAAGAGAAGTATCTCTGAGGGAAATCTAATCAGGTTTCGGCTCAGGGCTAAGACCGAAACCTCATATTTGGAAAAGAATATGGTCATAGTCCTAACGGCAGTTATTCTTAGTTATCTTCTTGGTTCTATCCCTACCAGTTTCCTTCTTGGAAGATTAAAGGGGATAGACCTGCGCCGCCGGGGCAGTGGCAATGTGGGAGCCACCAATGCCTTCCGGGTTTTAGGACCACTGCCAGGAGTGATAAGCCTCATTTTAGATATAGGTAAGGGACTGGTGGCAGTAACTCTCTTAGCAAGAATCTGTGGCTCTCAACCCACTGACTGGATTAAGATTCTCATCGGCCTGGCGGTCATCGCCGGACATAATTGGACGGTCTTCTTGAAATTCAAAGGTGGTAAGGGAGTAGCTACCAGTGCCGGTGTCTTTTTAGGATTGGCTCCAGCAGCTCTGGGATTTTCGGTCCTGGTCTGGTTGATTGTAGTAGCCATCAGCCGTTACATTTCTTTGGGCTCGATTTTAGCGGCTATTAGCTTGCCGATTTTCATCTGGCGTCCCATTTTCACCTGGCAGGGAGAAAAAGGCGTGCCCATTATCCTCTTTGGTCTTCTTATTTCTTTGTTAGTTGTAATCAGGCATCGAGCAAATATTAAAAGATTGATTAAGGGCGAGGAGAGAAAGTTTTCGCTGTGAAAAAGAGTCCAAGCAGGAGAAGAAAATTGTCAGAAAGAGTTGCTATCTTAGGGGCAGGGAGCTGGGGATGCACCCTGGCCTGGCACCTGAATAAGAAGGGCATCCCAATCAAGCTCTGGGACCTGGAATCTCAAGTCAAACTCCTCAGGAAGAGAAGGCGATGTCTTAAGAGTCCCCGGTTGCGCATTCCTTCCCTAATTGAGATTACCTCTTGCCTGGAGGAGACCATTGATGGGACCGGGGCCATCGTCATTGCTCTTCCCTCTCAAATGGTCAGGAAAGTCATCCAGAAGTTAAACAAGATTCCGGAAGATTCCATTTTAGTTAGTGCCAGCAAGGGAATTGAGAATAAAACCTTAATGAGAATATCAGAAGTTATCATCGATGTTCTGGGAAGAAAGCCAGTGGCGGTCTTCTCCGGTCCAAGCCATGCCGAGGAGGTCTGCCGCAGTATCCCAACTACCATAGTGGCTGCCTCTCGGGATGGGAAGGTGGCCAGGCGAGTCCAGCAACTCTTTATGACTGAAACCCTTCGAGTTTATACTAATCCGGACATTATTGGAGTGGAACTTGGTGGGGCTTTGAAGAACCCGATCGCCATTGCCGCTGGAATCTCGGATGGTTTGGGTTTTGGAGATAATACCAAGGCGGCTCTCCTCACCAGAGGCCTGGC
>JAGMAN010000135.1 GCA_023130215.1 bacterium | reverse complement strand
TTTGCCGCCGCACAAAATGAGCCAAACACGTGAAGCCGAATCGAAGGCTGGCGGCCAAGCCAGCGACAAAGGAGGCACTGCCCGTGCGGAGCCTCCCTTTAGGAACAAGCAGGGCCGACAGGAATTAGAATTTGGGAGCTATTCTTGATTTCCCTTACCCTTTGGGGTAGCCGAACCAATAAGCCCTCTTATTTCTTCAAGGCCCTAAGAACTAACTTCTGAATAAGTTTATTATAGGAAATGCCGGATTTAATAGCTGCTTGCGCAAAGTCCTCCTTCTTGGCCAGGCAGGGATTAGCATTTGCCTCTAAAATGTAAATATTAGAATCCTTCCCTACTCTTATATCAAACCGTGCATAACACTGCATATTTAAAACCCGATAAGCTCGTTTACAAGTCTCTCTTAATCTTTTTTCTAAATCCTCGGCAAGCCTACCGGTAAAAACACCTTTTATACCCCACTTCTTCCCGTACTCCTTATCCCATTTGGCTTTGTAAGTGGCAATCCGGGGTTCATCTTCAGGGACGTTGCTGAACCTAAGCTCTATCGGCGGGAAAACTTTAATCCTTTTAAATCCCATAACACCGATATACATCTCCCGTCCATCAATATATTCCTCAACGATAGCATCGGCATCTATCTTCTGGTGAATAAATCTTACTCTTTCAATCAAAGATTCCTGGTTATCTACTATGGAAGCCTGAGATATACCACGGGAAGCCTCATCAGTGAGAGGTTTTACGATAAGAGGAGGTTTTAGGCGTCTGGGAAGCCAGACCCTACGATTTCTATAGAAGGTATAGAAATTAGGAACTTTTATTTTATGATAGCTTAATATTTTCTTCGTTAGCGCTTTATTATTGCAAATAAGGAGGCTGGTGGGAGAAGCACCGGTATAAGGAACCTGGAGCATCTCTAATAACCAGGCAAGATTCTTGTCCAAATGCACTTTATTTCTAAATGTTTCCACCAGATTAAAAATAACATCCGGTTTGCTCTTTTTCACTTCCTCTATCAGAATATTTATATCATTATAAATTCCTAAAAGATTTACTTCATAACCATTCTCCAGGAG
>JAGMAN010000134.1 GCA_023130215.1 bacterium | reverse complement strand
GGCTGGCCTTCCTCATCAACGGGAATGGGAGTGCTGCCAGTGGTATCTACTCCAATTCCAATGATGTTCTCAGGCTGGAAACGGTCCTTCTTCTTTGCTTCTCCAAGAGCACCCCTTACCGAGGTTTCCAGACCTTCTATATAATCCTGTGGATGCTGACGGGCCACATTGGGATCTCTCTCATCGGTGATGATACCGTCCTCACCCCGGCGGTAATTGTGGACATAACTGCCTACCTCCTCGCCAGTGGAGATATCAACCACCACTGCCCTCACCGAATTCGTCCCGAAATCTAACCCTAAGGCAAACTTTCCCTCCTCCATATTCTCTGTCTCCTGTAATACCTAAGTTTTGGCTGTAGCCCTATACCAAGTATCTTTTAACTACCTCAATAGTGGCAACAGCGTCACCTGTCTCTTGAGCTTTCTCCAATTTATCCTTATCCGCATAGATCTGAAGAGCTTTCTTCATCACATTGCCAAATAGTTCCCGGGACAGGGCCATTGATTTAACCGGGTCAGTTCGGTAAGTGAACTGGTCTTCTCCAAACCAGCCCTGATAATCAGTGTCAATGGCGCCGTAGCAGAAGTCAGCTAAACGCCAGATGTCTCCGGTGCCGGCGATTCTATCCTCGTCATTGCTGTGGAGCTTGGCATTGTTCAGGTGAAAATTGGTGATGGGAACACCAAGCCTCTTCAAGGTATAGAGATTATCGGCTGGCTCGTTAGCATACATCTGCTCATGCCCATAGTCTATGGCCACCCCCATATTGTTTCCGCCACACTCCTCATTAACTGCCTTAGCTACCAGAGCCGCCTTATGAGTGGTAGCAATGACCATGTTCCCTTCTCTCGGCTCATGCAGTTTAGCTTCAACACCAAATCGCAGCCCAAGCTCCTTCGCCTTCTTATTGATGGCCATGCATCCATCAATGAATCTATCTAACAATTTCCCGTAGTGGACTTCAAAATTATAATCCCAGCCATCACTGCCAGGCCAGAGAGCTACACTCTGACAGCCAACCTCCTTGGCAATCTCCGCTCCCTGTAGGGCCACTTCTAAGGCGGCCTCCCGGATGCTCTTGTTGGCATTGGTAATTCCACCAAGCTTCCAGCGGGGGTCGGTAAAGAGATTGGTATTCATGTTGGTGGGAGTAACTTTATTCTTTTCTAAGGCTTCCTTGACCTTTGCTATTATTGAAGAGTCTTTCTTGTAATTGCCGTCAATAAATAGGGCCTCGTGGAATTCAATCCCTTTTATTCCGGCCTGGGCCACCCTCTCGATCTGAGCTACGATGTCGCTGCGGAACTTGGGATTATCACTATTATACCCACCGGGAGCAAATCTATCGGCGAAGTCTCCTGCACACCAGTGCCCGGCGGCAAAATTTATCTCAAATTCCTCAAAGAACTGATCTAACTTCTCCCCTTCTAAATAACCGCTATACTGCTTATTCAGTTTGCCAAGATTCTCTTTATTCACCTTCATGGCTTTACCTCCCTTCCCAACACAGAGCCTACCTCAAGGCAATGTCCCCTCAGATAATCACTGACTGACATCCTTTTCCCGCCTTCCCCCTGCACCTCCTTTACCAAAATGGTGCCATCTCCGGTAGCTACTACCATGCCTCTGTCTTTAACCATCTCCAGAATTTTTCCTGGCTGGCAGTCCTGAACTGGAAAGGAGGAGTGAGCGACGACTTCCGTCTCCCAGACCTTCAATGCTGTTCCACTCTTCTTCTCCAAGTAAGTATATGCTCCCGGTCGAGGGTTAAGTCCCCTTACTAAGTTATGGACATCCTGCCCGGAAGCTCCCCAATCTATCAGACCATCCTGCTTCTTCAAAGGAGGAGCATGGGTAACTTCTCTCTCCTCCTGAACCAAGTAAACAGCCTTTCCCTGTCTAATCATCTCTAAACTTTCTATAAGAAGCTTAGCAGCCAGAGTAGCTAATCTCTCACCCAGGACTCCAGCCGTATCATTTGGACCAATCTCCACCAACTCATGGAGAATAATATCTCCCTCATCCATTTTCTCATTCATCAGAATGATGGTCATTCCTGTCTTCTCCTCTCCCTTGATTATAGCCCACTCAATAGGAGCCGCTCCCCGGTATTTTGGCAGTAGTGAAGGGTGAGCATTGAGGCAACCCCTCTTGGGTAGCTGAAGAATTTCAGATGGAAGTATTGCCCCGTAGGCAACTACAATGATGACTTCCGGCTCCCGCTCCCTGAGCCAATCCATAAATTGGGAATGGTGAAGGTCAGCCGGCTGATAGATGGGAAGCTGGTATCTCTCAGCCGCTATCTTAACCGGAGGGGCTTCAATTTTTCTCCCCCGCCCCTTTGGCCTGTCTAACTGGGTAACCACTCCCACTACTTCTCCATACTCAATTAAAGCTTCTAAGCTGGGCAGAGCAAATTGCGGCGTCCCCATAAAGACAATTCTCATTTTGTTTCCCTCACCCACCAAGTCTAACATATTTCATGCTCCATGGCAAATTTTTTATTGACAAAAGATTGACTCTACGATAAACTGCCAGCCAGGGATGGGAAGGAGTGGAAAAGCAAAATGGCTGAGAAAGCAAGTTCCTTAGGGAGGGCAGGAGATGCTCTCTTCCGGGGGATAATGTACATACTTTATGGGAAGAGGGCAGGAGAAACAAAAGCAGAGAAGGCAGCCCGATTAGGACTGATGGTCATATTTCTGGTCGCCCTGATACTCATTTCCTCAATGGTCAAAAGAGCCATCTTCCCCAGCCGGCCAAAGCCCAGACACAAGCCAAGACCGCCTACCCCTAAAGGGATGGCTTCGCCTATCCGCAGGCCAATAGAGCAAGGAGTTAGACCTTCAAGACCAGGAGTTCCTTGACCGCAATATTAACTTCCTTTTTGGAGGGACAGTTATGCCCGCAGAGGGTGGAACTAACATAGTGCAGGCCGCTCGCCTCTACGATAAGGCTCGCCAGGCCATAGAGAGCGAGCAGTATAATTATGCCATTAGCCTCTTTAGGTCTGCCCTGGGGCTTGACCCGAACTTCAGCAAGGCCAGGGAAGGTCTCAAAGTAGCCCGGATGAAGAAGTTTCAGTCAGGAAGCGAATTTGGACGGAAGATGA
>JAGMAN010000133.1 GCA_023130215.1 bacterium | reverse complement strand
TTGACTAAATAATCGTTCAATAATCTTTATGTTGCGGGCTCGTGCACTAGGATTTACGAATATTTTTTCAAATTTAATCATTTTCATTTTGTAGACCTCCTAATGACATACGAAAAGTTATTTTCATTCCATTAAGTATAACACGTATTATACGGCCTAAATATTTGGAGAAATACTGCAAATTTTGCAGTATAACCTGATTTGTGCCATATTGTCCTAAACGTTCAAATTCTGTCTGCTGGACTAAGCACACCTTTTCCTCCGACCACAGCTTATCCAGTGATTCTGCTTCTTTCACATCATCCCGATTTATATCACATTCTACGTGCACTGTCAAAGAAAAAAAATCCAAAAAAAAGTGTAGTCCAGGGTAGAGCTCTCCTCTTGAGATGGAGAAACAGGAAACAGGAAAACGGGAAAAATGTAGAATAGTTGTGGGAGACAATTGGCTAAATTTAATTTAGACGAGTTACTCTCCCCGGGCAGGCTTTGACGCATATCCCACAGATGTGGTGGCCAATGTTACATTGCTTCCTGAAGAAGTCAAGCTTTCGGTAACAAGCTAAATGTTGGAAGTCTTCCCTTCTCTCCTTAATTGCTCCAGCCGGACAGAGGGGAATGCAGTCCCTGCAATCTCCACAGTCAAATTCCTTCTGGCTATCAGTTATCAAAGGGAAGTTGGTTAGGACAGTAACCAACCTCAACCGGGAGCCAAATTCTGAGTTAACCAGGAGGTTATTCCTTCCCATCCATCCTAAGCCGGCCTCTAAGGCTATCTTCCTGTGGCTGAGGTGTCCCCTCTGTCTTTCCCAATCTATGACCTGAGAAGAAGGAATAGGTAAGGCATAAGCTCCTTCCTTCTGGATGAATCCCGTTATCTTAAGAGCTATCTCATCAAGGAGAGCGTTAAGTCGCCGATAGTGATAGAAATACAGTTTGGTTGGTCTATCTACAATATCCTCAATTATCGGATCCGAGAGCCTGACGGCCAGGGAGATTCCATAATCAAGACTCTTTAGAGCCGCTTGAGATAAGTCAAGAAAATCTTTCTTTGACTGACGCACATCAGCCACTCCAAAGAGGCAAGCCCCCTGGCTTAAGGCAAAATCTCGCAGCCGGGCATAGTTTCGCTCGGCATCTTTCATCCTCTCCACTTCCTATACAATCGAGCCAATTCTTCTACATTCCTTACCTCCCGACAGGGTGGCAGAGAGTTAAGAAATGTTCTCCCATAACCTCTACTTCTCACCCGGGGGTCCAGAATGGCCACTATTCCCAGGTCACGACGATGGCGAATCAGTCGTCCGAACCCCTGCTTGAACATGATGATGGCTTGAGGAACCTGGTAACTGATAAACGGGTCCTTCCCCTCAGAGGCTAAATACTCTAAACGAGCTTCCACCAGGGGATTGTCGGGAACGGCAAAGGGAAGCTTGGAAATAACCACACATTCTAAGGCCCTTCCCGGGACATCGATTCCCTGCCAGAATGTGTTCGTTCCTAACAGCACTGCCTTCTCTTCCTTTTTGAAACTCTCTAAGAGCTTCCAGCGAGGAAGGTCTCCTTGCCTGAGTAGGTTTACCTCATTAAGACTGCCTTGTAGCCCTGCATAAGCCTTATTTAGCATCCGGTAACTGGTGAAGAGCACAAATGCTCGCCCTGAGGTAATCTTCACTATCTTGCTGATGCGCGCTATGACCTCTTCCTGATAGGCTTCTAATTCATGAGATGGGTCGGGAAGATCATCCGAGATATAGAGAAGAACCTGATTTCTATAATCAAAAGGGGAATCCAGGAGAAGTTCCCGCGATTCTTCCAAACCCAATCTCTCTTCAATAAACTGGAAGGATTTGTTTACAGATAGGGTAGCGGAGGTGAGAACGGCTGGCCGGGTGATGTCAAAAACATATTTCTTGAGAAGTGGAGCCACATTTAGGGGGGAGCCGTAAAGGGCAGTGCGGGTATATCTCCTCTTTGGTATTATCTCCAGCCAATAGACATAATCATCTAATTTCTGTTCAATGATATTTTCTAATCCCTGTCCGAGAGCGTGACAGCGCTGGGCATATCCCTTGATCTCCTGCCGATCTTCCTCATCGCTTACCGTGTCGAGAAGTTCCTTGAGAGCTTTGCTTAAGGTAGAGAGTGGACCAGAGAGAAGATTGTCTAACAGATTTGCCTTTCTCATCCTTCTGCTCATAGTATCGTAGCCAAACTGCTCTAATATATCAGAGAAGAAGATATCGCTCGCCTTTCTTGCTTTATCTACCTTCTCAATTAAGTCTTCTCTTGACTTATTTCCCACCTCTCCTAAACGACTGATGAGCCCTTTCTCCGTCTTAGGATTATAGATAGTATCCAATAGGAATTTGACCTGGGAGTTGGATACCTGAAGACCTAAGTAGCTGGCCGCTACTTCTTCTAAATTCTGTGCTTCGTCAAAGACAACTGCTTGATAATCAGGGAGAATTTTCCCACCCAAAGCCAAATTAGCAAAGAAGAGGTGATGATTGACCACAAGGATGTGAGCTTTGGCCTGAATGGCCCGGGCCTTAGCATAGTAGCAATTATCTCGGAAAGGGCATCTCTTCCCCAGACACAAATCCGGTTCCCGGCAAATGAGTGACCAGACCTTCTCCGAAGGCTCAAAGCTAAGTTCTAAGCGAAGCCCTGTGTCAGTCTCCTCCTTCCAATGGCTGATCTTCTCAAGCTCCGCTGATCCCCCTCCAGTCTGGAGAAGACCATGTTGCCAGACCTGATTGAGCCGGCGCAAACAAAGGTAATTCTCTCCTCCAAGGCAAAGGGCAAACCTGAAATCAATTCCCAGTGTCTCCCTCAGAAAAGGAATATCCTTCTTAAACAACTGCTCCTGTAAAGCCTTGGTGTAAGTGGAGACCACTACCTTCCTGTCCTCATCAGTTGTCCAGTAAATGAATGGAATTAAATAGGCTAAGCTCTTACCCACCCCGGTGCCAGCCTCGACGATGAGATGTCTTTCCTTCCCAGTAGCTTCCTCAACCGCCTTAGCCATCTCTACCTGCTGGGGCCGAAGTTCATAATGGGGGAGACTCTTGCCGATAGGCCCATCCGCCTCAAAAATCTCATCTATCCTCAACTATATTATCCCCCGCTTCTTTAGGTGGACCATGAGGATGGAGATGGCGGCCGGGGTAACTCCTGAGATGCGGGAGGCCTGGCCCAAAGAGACCGGCCTTATCTTAGACAACTTCTCCTTAACCTCGTTGGAGAGACCGGAGAGCTCGTTAAAATTTAGTTGTGTTGGAATCCTAACTTGCTCCATCTTTTTAAATCTTTCCACCTCCTCCATCTGCCTCTCCATGTAATTCTCATATTTAATCTCTATTTCCACCTGCTGGACTACTTCCGGAGGAATTTTCCCATTATCATCAAAGTGAGCTAAATCCCGATAGGAGAGCTCCGGTCGGCGGAGTAATTGGGCCAGGCTAATGACCGTCTTAATGGGGGAAGTTCCCAACCCCTTGAGTTTCCCATTGTTATCATTATTAGGAGTGATTTTCACGCTTTTCAATTTAGTTATTTCCTCTTCTATTTCCCTTTTCCTCTTCCTTACTCTCTCATATTGCCCTTTACTAATCAGTCCCAGACTATATCCTTTCTCGCTGAGCCTGAGGTCAGCATTATCTTCCCTCAACAGAAGTCTATACTCAGCCCGTGAAGTGAACATGCGGTACGGCTCATTGGTCCCCTTAGTCACTAAATCGTCAATCAAAACTCCAATGTAGGCTTCCGAGCGATCTAAGATAAAGGGTTCCCTGCCATCTATTCTCAGACTCGCATTTATCCCGGCTATAAGCCCCTGGGCGGCGGCTTCCTCGTACCCGGTCGTCCCATTTATCTGCCCGGCTAAATAGAGATTCCTGACCGGCTTTGTCTCCAGGGTTCCTCTTAGCTGGGTTGGATCAACATAGTCATGTTCGATACCGTATCCCGGGCGAGTTATCTCTACACTTTCCAGACCCTCAATTGTCCTTAGCATCCGCAGTTGAACATCTAAGGGTAGGCTGGTAGCCAGACCATTGGGATAGAATTCTTTGGTATCCCGCCCCTCTGGTTCAAGGAATATCTGATGGCGCTCCTTATCCGGAAACTTCATCACTTTATCCTCAACGGAGGGACAATATCGGACCCCCGTACCTTTAATTACTCCGGTATAGAGAGGGGAGCGGTCTAAATTATCCCTGATTATCCGATGCGTGTCAGGATTGGTGTAGGTAATATAACAGGGGATTTGTCTCCCATTTAGCTTTGGACTGGAAAAGGAGAAGGGAATAGGGTGGCTGTCTCCCTCCTGCGCAGTTAGTCTTGAGAAATCTATTGTTCTACCATCCAGGCGAGGACAGGTTCCCGTCTTAAACCTTCCCATCCGAAATCCAAGCAGGTTAAGGGAAAGAGGAAGATTAACCGAGGAGAAATCTCCTATTCTTCCCCCGGGGAAGTTACGGAGGCCGATATGAATCAATCCATTCAGGAAAGTTCCGGGAGTTATGATTACCGTTTTAGAGAGAAATCTCTCCCCGAGGTTAGTCTCCACTCCTTGAGCGGTTCCCTCCTCCACTAACACCTCTTCTACCAGAGCTTGCTTCAGGTCTAAATTGGACTGGTTCTCTAATGCCGATTTCATATAAAGCCGGTAGGCCTGTCTATCCGCCTGGGCTCGGGAAGAGCGGACGGCTGGACCCTTTCCCGTATTTAAAAGGCGAAACTGGACGCCGGTAGAGTCAATGGCTTTTCCCATCTCCCCACCCAGGGCATCCACCTCTTTGACTAACTGTCCCTTGGCCAGACCACCAATGGCTGGATTGCAGGACATGAAGGCAATGGTATCCAGGTTCATGGTGAGAAGTAGGGCTCTACGCCCTAAGCGGGCTGAAGCAAGAGCGGCCTCACATCCCCCGTGGCCCCCTCCTACCACAACGACATCATACCGGCTATCACTCATCATTACCGCTTTCGTTCTCCCAGGAGAACAATATCCCGCAAGGCCTCCTTACTTTTAGCGGCCATCCATTTCTTTTCAAAATGAGGGTCCTGGACAATCTGGGCAATTGCCGAAAGGGCGCGAAGATGGAAGTTGCGCTCATCCCTTGTCCCCATGAGGACAAAGATAGCGTGAACTCTCGGCGCCACCGGCGAAAATACAACTCCTTCCCGGCAACGGGCAAGCAGAATATTGAAGCTATGTTCTCCTTCGATAATTATATGAGGTATGGCAAGGGCTGGATTTAAAACGGTGCTACTATCTTTCTCCCTATCCATGAGTAATTTCAAAAGAACGTCCGGCTTTACTTTTAGATTCTCAGCCATTGCACCCGCCACCAATTTAAAGAATTCCTCTACTGGTATGGCATTGTCTATATCCAGGATAGTACTTGCCTCAATTACATGGTCAAACCGGTCTTTAATAATATCATCTCTTTCTCTAATGATTTCTTTTAACTCTGTTTCCAGCGACCGGGTTGTAAGTTCTTTTGCCGTAATTCTTTCAATGAGATGCAGTAATGCGTACTCCCTCTCCGTCCTGATCCGTCCATAAAACCAGTACACAAAGAGTCCGCTGGCAATAAGGATAGAACTTGCCAGGAGCGATTCCTTGCCCATTTTAAACAATAAAATAGAAAAGCCGATAATTCCCATAATTTGTATCCAGGGATACAAGGGGGCGCGGAAACGTGGTTGATAGTTTTGCAGACGGCTCTCCCTCAGGATGATAATGGACAAGCATGAAAACATGTAGGTAAGGATGAGAACAGTGGAAGCTACTTTTACCAGAATATCCAATTTCAAAAACAAAGCCACAATCATAAACAGACCAGTAATCAGGATAGAGACATGCGGCGTTTTGAACTTAGCGTTGATTCTTCGCAAATGCTCCGGCAATAGATTATCCCGGCTTAAGGCTAAAGGATATCTGGAGGCAGCCATAATGCCGGCATTGGCGGTTGAAACAAATGCTAAAATAGCGGCAATACCCAAAGCAATCCTGCCAAATGAACCCATGAAAGCACCTGCTCCATCAGAAATTGGGGTAAGAGAATGGTCAAGTTCTGCCGCCCCAAGCACACCCGTTGTCACAAACACAACCAAAATGTAAAAAACGCTTACCACCAGGAGGGATAAAATCATTCCTAAAGGTATGGTCCGCCCGGGATTTTTTACTTCTTCGGCCACAGCGGCAACCTTTAGCAGACCTCCGTAGGAAACAAAGACAAAACCAGCAGTAGAGAAAATGGCGGCCAGACCCTTGGGTGCAAAGGGCTCAAAGTTTTGGATATTAATGGCCGGCAGACCACGGATTATGTAAAGAATCAAAACAGCCAATAGGCCAAACACCAAAACCACCTGTGTTCTCCCTGCCCCCTTTATCCCAAGAAGATTAATAACGATAAAAATAAGGCATAATAATAGCGCAATTATGCGTATGTCAATATTGGTAATGAGAGATGTGAAAGCCGCCATACCTATCAATGCAAAGGCACTCTTCAGAGATAAAGAAAACCAGGT
>JAGMAN010000132.1 GCA_023130215.1 bacterium | reverse complement strand
GTCACGATGTCTCTTCCCATTTCCAGATTCAGAGAATAAGGCCTTAGACTATAAATAAAGGTGCCTGCAAAGATTTTTGCATAGTCATTAGCGAGGTGAAAAAATGACCCCTGAAAGAGAAAAGGTCAGACAAGAGGAGTTGCAACCAACTATCTTGGTAGTTGACGATGAGAGCAGTGTTCGTGAGTCGTTCAAGATCCTTCTTGGGGATGACTATAGAATACTGACTGCAACGAATGGGGAAGAAGCTATACGAAATGTCAAAGAAAAGCATTTTAATCTTGTCCTGCTGGATGTAAGAATGCCTGGGATGGATGGCATCGAAGCCCTGCGAAGAATAAAGGAAATGGATAAGCAACTGGATGTGATTATGGTAACGGCTGTCAAGACCGTTAGGACGGCAGTAGAAGCGATGAAATTGGGAGCTTATGATTATATCAACAAACCCTTTGATGTAGATGAGGTGGTTGCCATTGTCCGGAGAGTTATGCAGAAACAGGACCTACAAAAGGAAGTTGCTTATCTGCGCTCAGAGGTGGAAAGACAGAGTAAATTCCATAATCTTATTGGCTCCAGCCCAGCCATGCAACCTGTCTTTGAGACTATCTCCGAGATGGCCAAGAGTGATGCCACTGTCTTGATAACAGGCGAGACTGGCACGGGCAAGGAACAAGTTGCTCGCGCCATCCACTTTAACAGTCAGCGAAGTGACAAACCTTTTATAGCTGTAGATTGTGCCGCTCTTCCTGAGACGCTTATAGAGAGCGAACTTTTTGGTCATGAGAAAGGTGCTTTTACCGGAGCTACTATGCAGAGGCTGGGCAAGTTCGAGCTCGCCAACAGGGGAACGCTCTTTCTGGATGAGATAGGCAATCTCAGGTTAGATATGCAAGCGAAAATTCTGCGAGCTCTTCAGGAAAGGGAGATTCAGAGGGTGGGAGGAATAAAGACCATCAAAGTGGACATCAGGATAATCTCAGCCACCAACATTGACCTTATGAGGGGAGTGAAGGAGCAGAGATTTCGGGAGGACCTCTATTACCGGCTGAATGTGGTTCCTCTCCACGTTCCTCCTTTGCGGGAACGGCGGGAAGATATTCCGATTTTAGCCAAACATTTCCTTGAAAGATATAATCAAGAATTTAACAAGAGTATAAAAGGGGTGTCTGAAAAAGCTCAAAGATACTTAATGAGCTACAACTGGCCTGGCAATGTGAGAGAATTACAGAATGTCATTGAACGGCTGACTGCATTGGGGAAAGAAGAGATTATTCCTCATGATAGATTGCCCCTGGATATTCTATTGGTTGGAGAGGAGGCAGGGTTAGGAATAAGGTCAGAAGGGTTATTGCTCAAGGAAGCAAGAGATGGATTTGAGAGAGAATTTATTCTGAGCGCCCTGGAGAAGACAGGGTGGAATCAGATAAGAACATCCAGGATTCTCGGGGTTCATCGCAATACCCTCTCCCTTAAGATGCGGGAGCTGAACCTGAAGCACAAATCTATATGCACTGCCCAAAAAAGGCAACAGATGAAAAGAAACACTATAAGATAAAATGCTTAGAGAATACCAGACCTTTCAAAACTGGTGGTGAGTGCACTAAAATTTGGGCATCAGGGAAAAATAGAAATCGCTATTTTCTTCTTTAAGTAAACTGATATTGATTCTACAATTTCAGCCACTTAGGCTTGTTCTAAGCGGCATTTTTTCTGCCCGAAAATCTCTTGGCATACTATTTGCATAACTAATCTAAAAACAACATACTTCATCACTCTTTCCTTTACGGGGAATGATTGATTAAGAAAGGAGATGATAAATATGAAGGCTCAGTGCAGATTACCTCTTGATGTAGAGATAATAATTCAGGAGGCAAGAGATGATATGATGGCCAGGGAGGCTACTCTGAGAGAAGCAAGGGACGATTTTGAAAGAAGACTTATTCGGGTAACACTGGCTAAGGTCAATTGGAATCAGACAAGAGCTGCCGCATTCTTAGGATTGCATCGTAATACCTTATATGGAAAAGCTCGGAGCCTGGGCATTCTCTCATAAGTTCAAGTCGGCCATTTTTATCTACATTTACCCCGTTCAGGAATAAATTTGAGTATTGGGTTCACCTGCATTCAAACACATGAGAAAACGAGTTGTGGTTTCTGGGTTAGGAGCTGTCGCTCCTAATGGACTTGGCAAGAATAATTACTGGAAGGCAACCGTTAACGGAGAGTCAGGTATTGGCAGAATAACCCGCTTTGATACCTCGGACTACAGGACAAGAATTGCCGGTGAGGTCAACGATTTCGATCCTGCTGAATATATTCCCAGGAAGCAAGCAAGACGGATGAGTCGCTGTGCTCAATTTGCCCTGGCGGCTTCCCAGATGGCAGTGGAAGATGCTGGGCTTGAGATAACTGAAGAAAATACTTATAGGATAGGAATATCCTTTGGGACAGCTATTGGTGGCTTAGAAATAGCTGAAGAGCAGTGTGGTATGTTTCAGAGAAAGGGTGTAGGGGGAATAAATCCTTTCTCTGCCGCCGCTATGAATCCCAATGCTACAGTGGGAGCAGTGGCTACCAATTTAAGAATCAGGGGACCAAACACATGCATTTCCACTGGCTGTTCGGCTGGATTAGGTGCAGTCGGTTATGCCATTGACACTATCCGCAGTGGAAAAGTAGATGCAATGATTGCCGGTGGGGCAGATACCCCCTTGAATCCGATCACCTTCGCCTCTTTTGACAGGACTCACGGCTTATCTGCCAGGAATGAGGACCCTCAGAAGGCAAGC
>JAGMAN010000131.1 GCA_023130215.1 bacterium | reverse complement strand
GACTACCGGCGGGTAAGGTAACTCCATTGAGCCCTGAGCCTTGAACAGCCTCCCCTAGTCCCGGGCACTGCGCCTCTCTTACATCCAGCCCCACAACCTCATGAATCTCTGCCAATTCCTGACAGAGAGAGGTGCCAAGCATACCGCTTGAGCCAGTTATAAGGACCTTCATATTTTCACTTTTTGTTGGACATTGCCATCTCAGCTACTAACTTATTCGCCCTGAGGAGTGAATCGAAGGTCCCCGCATCCGTCCACCAACCATTCAGGATATCATAAATCATCTGGCCCTTTTTTATATAAGCATTATTCACATCGGTTATCTCAAGCTCTCCCCTGCCGGAAGGTTTCAGAGTCCTTATGATGTCAAAGACCTGGCTGTCATACATATATATGCCGGTAACTATATAATTGGATTTCGGTTTGGCTGGTTTCTCCTCCACCGAAATTAATCTGCCATCCTTAATCTCAGCCACTCCAAAACGCTCTGGGTCCTCTACTTCTTTCAAGATGACCTTAGCTCCTTCCGGCTGAGCCCTAAACTTTTCCACATAATCCCTTATGCTCTTCTCAATGATGTTATCACCTAATATCACCACGAGCTTTCCGCCTTCGGCAAAGTGCTCGGCCATAGCCAGGGCGTCAGCAATGCCTCCTTCCCCTTTCTGATAGGTATAATGGATATGTTTTAATCCAAACTCTATCCCATTGCCTAAGAGCCTCAGGAAATCGCCGGCATTATTTCCACCGGTAACAATCATTATGTCCGTAATGCCGGCATCGATCAGCATCTGAAGTGGATAATATATCATCGGTTTGGAGTACACTGGCAGGAGATGCTTATTGGTGATGCTGGTCAGGGGCTCCAGCCTCTTACCAATACCACCAGCTAAGATAACACCTTTCAACATTGACTGCTCAGAGGCAAGATTGGCCATCTATTTCCTCCAATCATAGGGTATGTCATTGTCATAAAGGTCCACCCGGAACTCATCGGGCTCATCGTAATTGTAGACTTCAGTGGGAATATTTATCACCATGGCCTCTACCTCACTTATACCTTTAAAACCATGATAGACCAGAGAAGGTATCTTAAGAAGAAACGGATTGGACGGCTCCATAATAAATTCGTTTACTTCCTTAAATGTGGGAGAATCCTGCCGGCTATCATATAGAGCCACCCTTGCCTTACCATATATACAGACAAGATGGTCGGTCTGATTCTTATGGTAGTGCCAGGCCTTAACTATCCCTGGTAGAGCCGTAGTCATATAGACCTGACCGAACTTCTCAAATAGCTCATCGTCACTGCGCAGGATTTCCATAAGTCTTCCCCGTTCATCAGGGATAACCCTGAGTTTCTTTACCTTTACTCCTTCAATCATATTCATCTGCCTTCTCCTTCTAATAGATAAGCCTTAATCGGCCCTATGCTAGTCCTGGCTCTTATCAAAACTGGTAGTTTTCTCTCATCATCGCTTAGCCAGATGGTAAAAGCCGCCTTGGGAGAAGCCTCCCTTTTCCCTGCCCTCATTGCTTTCACTTCCACTACATAAGCACTAAATCTTCCTTGAGGAATCTCAACCTCCTCCTTACCCGAGACCTTAACTTCCACCTGATAATTTTTCTTCCTGTCGTTAAGGTTAATGGTAAATGTATCTCCCTCCTCAAGCTTCCTCGTTCGAAGGAAATAAAGAGCTGATAGAAAATCCTGTGTATTTTCAGCTATCTTTACCTTCCGGCTACCTAATTTCCCCTCTTCACTCGTCTCAGCTATCAGGCTTTCCTGGTCATAGACCGTAAGCCGCTCATCAGCATGCCTTCCTGCCCGTGAATGCTCCTCAAATCGGAGGCTGTAAAGATTGTTTGCATCCATATAGGATTCAAATACACTATGCACCTGGCAGAAGAAAGAAAAGAAACGGGAGGACTTTGCTTCACATGCCAGATAATAAGTCTCCCGGCC
>JAGMAN010000130.1 GCA_023130215.1 bacterium | reverse complement strand
AGGATTGAATATGTCTACTCGACAACTACTTGAAGTTCAAAATTTGAAGATGTACTATCAAACCTCTCAAGGATATGTCAAAGCGGTGGACGATATTTCCTTTCAGGTAGAAAAAGGAGAGACAGTGGGGCTGGTAGGGGAGAGTGGCTGTGGTAAGACCTCAGTGGCCATATCCATACTCAGGATTCTTCCCTCAAATGGAAGAATTCTTGGAGGAAGGATTCTCTTTAAGGGAGAAGACCTATTTGAGAAGGAAGAAGCGGAGATGAGAAAGATACGCTGGCAGTGCATCTCCATGATCTTCCAGGCCGCCATGAACGCCCTCAATCCTGTCTATCGGGTAGGAGACCAGATAGCAGAGGCCATTCGGGTTCATCAGGACCTGGGCAGGAAGGAAATCAAGGAGAGGGTAAGAGAACTTTACCAGCAAGTGGGCATGGACCCTTCTCGCTGGAGGGATTACCCCCACCAATATAGCGGAGGAATGAAACAGCGGGCTATAATCGCCATGGCCTTAGCCTGTAATCCGGAACTGGTCATTGCCGATGAGCCAACCACTGCCCTGGATGTCATTGTTCAGGACCAGATAATGGAGGAGATATCAAAACTCCAGAGACAATTAGGGATGGCTATGATCTATATCTCTCATGACATCTCTATCCTAACTGAGACCTGCAATCGGATGGGAATAATGTATGCTGGCAAACTCATTGAATATGGGGAAACTGCTTCCTTATTCAGAGCCGCTCTCCATCCTTATACTCAAAGTCTACTCGCTTCCTATCCTAACCTTAAGGGGGAGAAAAGAAAGTTGAGTTCCATTCCGGGAGAACCTCCTTGCCTCGTCCATCCACCTCCCGGATGCCGTTTCCATCCAAGATGCAACAGGAAAAAGACCATCTGTGAAAAAGAGGAACCAGGCCATCGTCCGATAAAGGATAATCATTGGGCTGCCTGTCATCTATTGCCATGAATCAACCATTGGTTGAAGTTCACAATCTAAAGAAATACTTTCCATTGAAAGCTGGATTCTCTTTCGGGAAAGCAAGCGGTTATGTGCGGGCTGTTGATGGGGTGAGCTTTGAGGTTGAGAAAGGAAAGATTCTTGGCCTGGTAGGGGAGAGTGGGTCGGGAAAGACTACCTGTGGAAAACTCTTAGTAAAGCTCCTTGAACCAACCGACGGAAAGATCTTGATTAATAGCCAGGATATAGAGGGGATAAAAGGAAGCCGCCTTAAGGAATTTCGCCGTCTTGTGCAGATGTTCTTTCAGGACCCTTATGAATCCCTTAATCCCAGGTTTACGGTGATGCAAACGGTAGCTGAGCCCCTCCTTGTCCAGGGGATAGGGCATAGAGGTGAAAGAGAGAGTAGGGTTTTTCAGGCATTGAAGTCAGTGGAGCTTAGACCGCCACAGCATTTTATCCACCGATTCCCGCACGAACTGAGCGGCGGCCAGCGCCAGAGGGTATCCATGGCCAGAGCCTTAATAGTTCGGCCAGAATTCGTGGTGGCTGATGAACCGGTCTCCATGCTGGATGCCTCCATCCGGGCAGGTCTATTGAACCCCATGCTCGGGTTGAGGGAAGAAGGTCTCAGCTATCTCTTCATCACGCACGATTTAGCGGTGGCTCGTTACCTATGCGATGAAATCGGGGTAATGTATTTAGGAAAGATGGTGGAGAAAGGAAGGACGGAAGAGGTCGTTCAGCATCCAGCTCATCCATATACTATGGCTTTGCTCTCAGCCGTTCCCATTCCCGACCCCCAGATGAGGAGGGATAGAGTGGTTCTGCCGGGAGAGATTCCCGATCCAGTCAATCCCCCCTCAGGATGCCCTTTCCATCCACGGTGCCGGTATGCCAGGAAAGAATGCCTGGAGATGGAACCCAAACTGAAGGACCTCGGTGACGACCATCTAATTGCCTGTCATCTGATCAAGTGAAAAGTATTCTTTTATTTTTGTTGACACGAGAGAGTGTGATATGGTATATTTCATCCCAGCTCCTATAGCGAAAAATGGCAATAAGCCGGGATGGTGGAATTGGCAGACACGCAAGGTTGAGGGCCTTGTGGGCGATTAGCCTGTAGGGGTTCAAATCCCCTTCCCGGCACCACATTAGTTTATTGAGTTACTTGAGTTAACTCTATGAACTCAGCAACTCGATAGGGGCGGTTAGCTCAGCCTGGGAGAGCGCTACCCTTACAAGGTAGACGTCACTGGTTCAAACCCAGTACCGCCCATTATATAAATGTAGATGTTTCCTTTTCATTCAAGGGAAAATAGGTTGAGGGGCGGTAATTCAGTTGGTTAGAATGCCGGACTGTCGATCCGGATGTCGCGGGTTCGAGTCCCGTCCGCCCCGCCAT
>JAGMAN010000013.1 GCA_023130215.1 bacterium | reverse complement strand
TCTGTATTCTCATGTTTTAAGTTCTGTGACCTCTGTGGTCACGAAGTTTTTTATTTTGGTTTGGTCCTTTTATTTTTATGGGAAGTCCAGAGACCAGAAAATAGACTGCATCTGCTTCCTCAGCCACTATTTGATTGACTCTACCGGCTATATCCCTGAATCGTCTTCCCAGCTCGTTGTCCGGCACTATCCCCATTCCCACCTCATTGGAGACGATAATGGTGGGAGATTCTCTTTCCCTGGCTGCCCTAAGTAACGAGCGGACATCTTTAAAGACAGCCTTCTTTCCGGAAAGCAGCCAATTAGAGATGAGGAGAGTTAAACAGTCTAAAAGAACCAGACTATACTTTTTCCTTAGCTCACTCAAAATCTTGTCTATATCTCCTGGCTCCTCTACCGTCTTCCAGCTTCTCTGACGCCATCTTTGGTGCTTCTTTATCCTATCCTTCATCTCCTTATCCAGAGCCTCGGCGGTAGCAATGAAGATAACTTTCTTACTCAATTGAGCGGCAAGCTTAACGGCAAAGCTGCTCTTCCCGCTACGAGCCCCGCCAGTGACGAAGATTAACCTTTCCATTTTATTGCCTTATCCAGCCGCAGGAAGGTCATCTCTTTCCCAAGAAGGGCCATTAGCTCAAACAGGCCAGGTCCAACCGTTCGTCCAGTGAGAGCTGCCCGGGTGGGATGGATGAGGTCACCTCCCCTTATCTTCTCCTCAGCAATTATCTCCCTGGCTACCTCTTCCAGTCTCTCTATGGTAAAGGGCTCCAGGTCTTTGAGCCTGTCCCGATAAATCTGGAGAAGGCAGGAGGCGCCTTTTTTCCGGAGAACCTTTCCTGCTTTCTCATCGTATTCAATTTCGCGAAGGAAGAAGAAATCGCTATATTCTGCAATTTGAGATAAGGTCTTAATGCGGTCCTGCTCTAACACAACTACCTTCTTCAGCCACTCCTCGCTCTCATCACCCCTAAGGAGATTGGATTTCTCTAAATAAGGCCTTACCAGTTCAGTAATTTCATCAGGTGAAAGTCTCTTTATATGCTGTCCATTCATCCAGTCTAATTTCTTCAGGTCGAAGATAGCGGCCGTTTTGCCAATCCCCTTCAGGGAGAACTTGCTGATTATCTCATTTACTGAGGAGAAAAGTTCTTGACTGTCAGGGGTAGCCCATCCTAAGAGGGCAAGATAGTTGACTAAAGCCTGTGACAAATATCCTTCCTCACGATACCAATCCAGGGAGATTGCTCCTTCCCTTTTACTGAGCTTGGCCCTATCGGTTCCTAAAATCATGGAGAGATGACCAAAAGAAGGGAGCGAAAAACCAAGAGCCTGGTAAAGGAGAATCTGGCGAGGAGTATTGGAAAGGTGTTCATCACCTCTGATGACATGGCTGATTTCCATGAGATGGTCATCAACTACATTGGCAAAATTGAAGGTGGGAGTGCCGCTGGATTTCATAATGACGAAATCATCTAAAAGAGCATTTTCAAATTCCACTCTTCCCCTGATCAGGTCATTCACCTGGGTGACTCCTTCCCGGGGGGTCTTAAACCGCACCACTCTCTCCCTTCCCGGGCTCTCTAAATTCTCTCTCTGCTGAGAAGAAAGCTCTCGGCACCTGCCGTCGTAACCAGGAGGTGAACCCCTCTTTAAAGCTTCTTTCCTCCTCTCTGCCAACTCCTCCGCAGTGCAATAGCAGAAATAGGCCTGCTCTTCCCGCAGAAGCTCATCGCTATAGCCGCGGTAGGTATCCAGACGCTTCATCTGAAAATAAGGACCGAACCGGCCTCCCTTCTCAGGGCCCTCATCCCAGTTAAGACCGAGCCAGTGGAGGTTCTCCAGGATATTATCCACCGCTATCCTGGTGGAACGGGACTCATCCGTGTCCTCGATGCGCAGGATAAACTCCCCGCCCCGGTGACGGGCAAAGAGCCAGTTGAAGAGAGCTGTCCTGGCCCCGCCAATATGTAAGAAGCCGGTCGGACTGGGAGCAAATCTAACCCTGACCTTCTCTGTCATAGCATCCTTATTCTACCACCATCACTTAGAAGTTGTCAATTTTTCAATTTTTCTGAAGGACTTGACAACTTTTTGGTTTAGTGGTATAATTCAATTGGTTAACAGTTAAACCATTTAACTATTAAGGAGGTTGACAATATGAAAGACGAGATGGTGAGGAAGGATGTTAGAAGAATCCAGGATTGTTTGGAAAGGATTCACCGTCAACTCTTCTCTCAGGTCCTCGGCGAGTTGAACAAGGTTAAGGTCAGCGTTAGCCAGTATAATCTTCTTTCTTTCCTGGTTGATGAAGGTGTTTGCACTATGACCAAAGCGGCTCGCTGTCTTTATGTAACCACCAGTGCCGTTACTGCCATGACCGATGGGTTAGTGCAGAAAAGGATGACCAGGAGAAGACGGAGCCGGCGAGATCGGAGAATTGTGGAGATAGCCATTACTGATAAAGGAAGGAAGATAGTTGCCAAAATCAGACGGCAGGTAGAGAATTTTTACATTCCCATTCTTAAATCCCTGGGAAAGAAGGATAGCAGGGAATTGGTCAGGTTGCAGGAAGAGATGTGGCGAATCATGGGAGTCTCCGGAAAATGAAATGGCTGGTGTCCATAATCGGTTTAACCATTAGCATTTCTCTCTTTGGAGGCACTCCTCACGCTCCCGCCAATAAAGAAGAGGAGATTATCTGCCATGTTAGAAAAGGCCCCAGGGATGATAGGAGAGATTCTAAAGAACTGGAGGTGGAATTTGAAGTCCCATCCGAATTTTCTAATGAGGTTTATCTGTCTTTAGTAGAAGCTATCCGTCAGGCTATAGATAATAATCTGGATGTGAAACTGGCTCGATTTGATGCCTCGATAAAAGCGACCGAGCTTACCTTCCAGGAGGCGGTCTTTGACACCATCCTCAAGGCAGAAGTAGACTATACCGATGACCGCAGCAAGAAATCGAGCACCCTCTTGGGCACGGAAACAACTGAGGCTAATTACAATTTAGGTCTATCAAAGAGACTATCCAGAGGCACCGATATTGGTCTGGACCTCACCAACAAGCGGGAGTCAACGAATTCCCCCTCCGCTACCCTCAAAACCAGTTATGAATCCACTCTGGAGCTTTCCCTGACCCAGCCTTTAGGCAAGAACCGGGGCGGCATTATCGACCGAGGGAATATCAAAGTAACCAAGCTCAACATTGAGAATGCCGATTCCGAATCTTTAGACCGAATTGAAACCGCTTTAGTGGTTACGGAGAAGGCCTATTGGAATTTGGTTCTCGCTTATAGGGTGCTAAAAATTGAGGAAGATATGCTGAAATGGGCTGAGGAGCTCTTAAGGCTGAATAAGGAAAGAATTAAGACGGGATTGGTTGAAGAGACGGACCTCTACGCTTCGGAAGCGAATTTTCACTTACGTCAGACGGAGCTTCTCATCGCTCAAAATGAAGTTCAATCAGCCATTAACAGGTTGAAACTCCAGATGAACGAGTCTGCTCCTGCCAAAATCATTCCTCGGGAGGAGCTAAGGATGGGGGAAGAAGAGTTTTCCCTGGAAGCCAAGTTGAGGGAAGCTTTCACTCATCGGAGGGATTACCGGCGAGCTCGAAATGATATTCAGGCTGAAGACATTCAGTTGAAGATGAAAGCCAACGCCCGTTGGCCTCAGATAGATTTGATTGGCTCCCTGGCCCGTAACGGGTTGGACACTCAATATGGCACGGCCTTAGGGGATATCTTTGAAGACGATAATCCCACTTATTTCGTGGGGATAAAATTTAGTTTTCCTCTTGGTAATCGAAAAGCCCGGAGCGAACATGAACGGACTTCATTGGAGAAGGCTCGAGCTCTGGTCAACCTCCAGAAGATAGAACGACTTATCGTTACCGAGGTAGATGAGAAAGTTAGGGCAGTGAAAGTCAATCAGGATCGGGCCAGACAACAGCTCAAGGTGGAGGAGCTGCAAAGGTTGAAATTAAAAGGGGAAGAGAAGAAGTTTAAATATGGTAGATCCAGCAGCGATACTCTCATCCGCTTTCAGGAGGATCTTCTAAAAGCAGAGATAGCGGCGGTAGAGTCGTTAGTGGATTATCGTAAATCTCTTGCCGATTTAGAACGGACTCAGAATGCTCTCCTCGGTAAATGGGGGATAAGATAGTGAAATTAGCCGAATTTTCTATAAAACATTCTCTCTTCGTTAATCTCCTCTCTTTGTTTCTATTGTTAGCGGGGGTATTTTCCCTCTTGCGAATGCAGCGGGAGGCTTATCCTTCCGTCTCTTTTGACGTGGTAACGGTAAATACTGTCTATGCCGGCGCTCCTGCCGAAGAGGTGGAGAAATTAGCAACCATCCCTCTGGAGAAGGAATTGAAAAGGGTGGATGGTATAGATGAGATACGTTCTTCGTCGCTGGAAAATCTATCGGCTATAAGCATAATGCTAAGCCCGGAGGTGAAGAATAAGGCTAAAGTGATAAATGACATTCAGCGAGCGGTAGATCGGGTGAAAAATTTCCCGGAGGGAGTTGAAGATCCCGAGGTGACGGAAATTTCCATGAAAGAGTTTCCCGTAATCGAAGTCTCTCTGAGCGGCCAGCTCCTGGAGGCAAACCTGCAGGAATATGCGGAAGCTCTCCAGGATAGACTGGAGGATATTAAAGGAGTAGCCTCTGTTAATCGAAAGGGTTTTAGGGATGAGGAAATCTGGATAGAAGTCGAGCCGGAAAAGTTGAAGGAATATCATCTCTCTTTAGAGGAGATAATGTCCGCCCTCCGCAGGCGGAACAGGAGTATCCCGGCGGGGAAGTTGACCCTACCTCAAGGGGAATTCAGCATCCGAACCACGGGCGAATTTAAAACCGTCCCTGAGATAGAGGAGGTAATTATCAGAGCCAACGAAGTGGGCAACTATCTGAGGGTGAGAGATGTAGGACAGGTCAAGAGAACCTTTGAGGAAGAGGATGTCATCAACAAGACGCTGGGCACGCGGGCTATTAATCTCGTTGTCGTTAAGAAAGAATCTGGCGACGCTATTGATATAGTGGAGGATATAAAGTGCATCGTTGAGGATTTCAGGAAAGATGTCTCTCCGGAGCTCAAGATTTCCTATGTAGATGACCTTTCTTTCTATATCCAGCGCCGGCTGGATGTCCTGAGGAATAATGGCTGGATCGGAGTAAGTTTAGTGATTATCTCTCTTCTCATTTTCTTAAATCGCTATGTTGCTGTTATAACCGCTTTTGGTCTGCCCATCGCCTTCTTTACCACCTTTGCCGTAATGAGTTACCTGGGAATAAGCATCAACCTTATCAGTATGTTTGGGCTGATTATCGTCCTGGGGATGCTGGTGGATGATGGGATAATCATCTCTGAAAATGTCTATCGCTATATTGAGGGAGGAATGGCTCCCCGGGAAGCGGCCATAGTGGGAACCCAGGAAGTGATGAGACCGGTTACGGCCACGATATTGACTACCATGGCGGCCTTCAGTCCTCTTCTGTTTATGTCAGGTATCATTGGCAAATTCATCAGGGGTATTCCCATAGTGGTCATTCTGGCTCTGGCTGCCTCTCTATTGGAGGCTTTTGTCATTCTCCCTTCACATCTATCCGATTTTGTAAGGGTAAGGAGGGACAAATCCGGTCGAGTCCGGTCCAAGAAGGAATCACCCTGGTTCCAGAAACTGTTGAGCGGTTACACTGGCCTTCTGCGGGGGGCGGTAAAGAGGCGATACTTAGTAGTCGTATGTCTCTTTATACTTCTCATCTCTTTTGTGTTTATCGCCAAGAATATGTCTTTCATCCTTTTTCCTTCTACCGGTATCGAATTCTTCTTTGTCAGAGCCGAAGCCCCTCGGGGAACTCCGTTAGAAAAGACCAACGAGCTGGTAAAACAACTTGAGGTATTAGTCAGGGAATTATCCCCTGAGGAACTGGATACCTTCGTCACGGAGGTGGGTAGGTTTCAAGAAAATATCCTTGATCCCTATCTGAGAAGAGACAGTCATCTGACTCAGATTACAGTATATCTCACTCCTCCTCGCCAGAGGAAACGGGACGCTTTTGAGATTAAGGAAGCTCTGCGGGAAAGGGCAAAGAATATAGAGGGTTTTGAGAATATTTATTTTGATATGCCTGAGGGTGGACCACCAGTGGGGAAAGCAGTAGCCGTACGCATCCGCGGCGAGGAATACAACGTTCTGGAAGAGATAGCCAATCAGTTCCAGGATTTCATGAAACCGGTAGAAGGAGCTCTGGACGTACAGCATGACTATCGACCGGGCGAGGATCAGATAAGAGTGATAGTGGATGAAGCTAAAGCTTCCCGGGCTTATCTTTCCATTGGAGAGATTGCTGCCACCGTCCGTAATGCCTTCGAGGGTGGAGTAGCCACCTCTATAAAACGGGTCAAGGCAGAGGAAGAGATAGATGTCATTGTTCGCTTTCCGCTTGCGGAGAGGAAAACGCTGGAGACTTTCCAGGAGATACTTATTCCCAACCGATTTGACAACCTCATTCCCCTTAAGGAAGTGGGAAGGGTGGAGGAAGGGAAAGGAATGACTGTCATCAATCATCTGGATGGAAAGAGGGTGGTTACCGTAAGCGCCGGCGTTGACACTGAGAAGATTACTTCTTTGAAACTTAATCAAATGGTAGCCAAACATTTTAAGGATATCGAATCCCGTTACCCTGGTTATACTGTTCGATACGGGGGAGAGCAGGAGGAGACTCAGGAATCGATGAGGAGCCTCCTCAGGGCTTTTGTCCTGGCCTTCTTTTTGATATTTATGATTTTGGCCACCAATTTCAATTCCCTTCACCAACCGTTAGTGGTCATGCTGGCTATCCCTTTTGGACTCATCGGGGTCATTATCGCTTTCCTCCTTCATGGAGAACCACTTTCCTTCATGGCTTTCCTGGGAGTAGTGGGCTTAAGTGGAGTGGTGGTAAATGATTCTATCGTCTTGGTGGATTTTATAAATAAATTGCGGAAAAAAGGAGTTGACCGACGCCATTCTATAATTGAAGCCGGACAGCTCAGATTGAGACCGGTAACTCTGACGACACTAACCACCGTTCTGGGATTGACGCCTGTCGCCTATGGGATTGGAGGAGGGGATCCCTTCCTGCAACCGGCCGCTCTGGCTATATGCTGGGGTCTCGTCTTCGCCACCGCTTTAACCTTGATCGTCATCCCCTGCATTTACGCCGTCATTGATGATCTGGCCATCTTTCTAAGCCGGGGCAGGAAAAAGAAGAGGGAATTCAAGGAAGAAGAACTTTAAAGGAGGAAATTAAGATAAGATGAATTTTGAATTGACACAAACCCTGAATCGTGTTAAAAGAGTAGACAGTTATTCAAAAATAGGGCTTGCGCCCGTAGCTCAGCGGATAGAGCGGTGGCCTCCGGAGCCAGAGGTCGGAGGTTCGAATCCTCTCGGGCGCGCTATAAAAATTCCAAAAATCAAATGGAGATAGAGTTGATACTGACATCCTTGGAGCCAACAGAATGGGCATAAAGACTATTCTGCACCGCTGGAATGAACGCTATCCAGAGGAAATTGTTTCCCCTCTTCATGAGCCGGCATTCAGGGTTGAGTCGTTAAGGGATGTCCCGAATATTTTGCAATCATTAAAGGGGTGCAAGGAATGCATGGATTCTTAGTTGCCTTACAGTTCTTAACAATAGTGCCGGTGAAGTTAAAGGCGGTCACTGAAGAGAATTTGTCCAGGTCAGTTGCCTGGTTTCCAGTGGTAGGCCTAATCATTGGAGCTGTGCTCTGCCTGGTCAATATGGCAGGGATGCCTCCCATGGTAGTTAAGGGACTGGTCTTAGTTGCCTTAATTGTGCTCACAGGAGGCTTACACCTGGATGGTTTCGCTGATACCTGCGATGGTTTCTTCAGCGGTAAGGGGAAAGAAGAGACCTTAGCTATTATGCGGGATAGTCGACTGGGAGCGATGGGAGTGATTGGCTTAATACTCCTCCTCCTCCTTAAGTTTGCACTGCTGGTCAGCCTGCCGCATGGGCGGGTAGAAATGAGTTCTCTTTTCCTCATGCCAGCTATCGGTCGCTGGGCCATGGTGGTTATAGGTTATCTCACCCCCTATGCTCGAAGGCGAGGCGGCAAAGGCAGTTTTCATACCTCTAATAGTATCAACTACAGAGACTTTGCCGAAGCTACCCTTATCACCCTTATCGTCTCTTTGCTCCTCTTCGGATTTTTGGCCATATTGCTTATGCTAACAGTTTACTTGCTCATCCTGGGCATTCGCTGGTTCAGCTTGAGGAAGATTGGAGGAATAACGGGGGATGTCTCGGGGGCAGGGGGAGAGCTATCTGAGATACTCATTCTTGGGCTCATCTGTCTTGGTCGGTAAGAATTTCACAGTATAGGAAAGTATAAAAGACTTTCCTAACTACTGAAAATCGCAGTGGGAACCCTCCCTGTCAGGGGATTGAAGTTATCGCGAAGCGATTTTCTTGAAAGTCAAAATGGGAGGCTTTTATGGATAAGAAAGTGAAGGTCAGTTTCGTTCTCATCTCCATCCTCATCTTAGTCGCTCTCTCTTTCCTGCTTCTCCTTCGCTGGAAGCAGAGGTTAGAGGAGGACCTGCGGGGGAGCTGCTACCTGGGAGATTCGCTCTATGAGGAGGGAAAATATGAGGAGGCCATTGAACAATTCAAAGAAATAATAAAACATCATCCGAAAGATAAAGAGGTCATTTCGGCCTACTATAAAATTGGCCTTTCCTTAGCTAAGCTCGGAAGATATGAGGAGGCAAAGAGCTTTTTTCAGAGAATCTTAGATGAGTTTCCCGAAAGCCCGGACATAGAGCAAGCATACCTTGAGCTTGGCCGGACAGAGGAAAGACAAGGTAATTTAGAGAAAGCTTCAGCTTACTACCAGAAGATTGTTACTGAATTTCCACAGGCAGATGTAGTTGACCAAGCTCTCCTTGGTTTAGGGCGAGTCTATGGGGAGAAAGGGAGATGGAAGGAGGCCAGGGAATGTTTCCAGAGAGCAGTTGATGATTTTCCGGAGGGAAGTGCCTCGGCCTCAGCTAAAGAAGCATTAGGGAATCTTAACATTAGGCTTCTCTTCTCTCCCACTCTTACTGAGGATAGCCTGGTCTATGAGGTCAAAGATGGCGATTCTCTTCACTCCATTGCCATAAAATACAGAACCACCGTTGCGCTTATTATGAAGGCTAACAACCTGCGTAGCCCTTTGATCAGACTGGGAAAGACTTTGAAGATTACTCCTGGGAATTTCCACATTCTCATCAGCAAGTCAAAAAATGCTCTCACTCTCTATCTGAATGATAAGTTGGTCAAGGTCTATCCAGTAGGGACAGGAATAGAGGATTATTATACTCCGGCCGGCGATTTCCCGATTACTAATAAGGAGAAAGAGCCATCCTGGAGAGGATTGCCCTATGGGCATCCAGAGAACATCCTGGGCAGCCGCTGGATGGCTATTTCCAAGGGCGGCTATGGTATACATGGCACTACCCAGCCAGAAACAGTAGGGAAGCATTCCAGCCAGGGTTGCATTCGAATGTTCAATGAAGATGTAGAGGAACTTTATGAGCTGGTCACTATTGGAACTACAGTAACCATT
>JAGMAN010000129.1 GCA_023130215.1 bacterium | reverse complement strand
ACACTTCCTCTGGGCTCAGTCCAGATAGTCCTTCTCTTACATGATTCTCCACTACCTGAAAAGTTTTGCCCTCTTCTCTCTCCTCTAATCTCTCTCCTACACAGACAATTGGAGTTAGGTCAAATTTTAAAGCTGATTTTATTTTTTTATTGACTGTCTCATTGGTCTCCCCAAAATAACATCTTCGCTCCGAATGTCCAATGATAACGAACTGGCATCCACTATCTTTTATCATAGAGGCTGAGACCTCTCCCGTGTAAGCTCCTTTCTCCTCCCAGTGCACATCCTGAGCTCCCAGGCCAAAGTTAGTCTCCTTGATGAGATTGCAGACCGTCTCCAGGGCAGTAAAGGGAGGGATTACAACAATATCCACTCCATCTATCTGTGCCAGCTTATCTTTCAGAGCCTTGACCAATTGGGCTGCTTCTTGGGGAGTTTTATTCATCTTCCAGTTTCCAGCTATTAAAGGTTTTCGCATTTTAGTTCTCAAGCGCTTTAAATTTATTGTATAATTTTCTTCCTATATTCCTCTCCCATCTGGGAAGAGGGTAAGGGTGAGGGGATAATTTATGCTATACATCTGCCAGCACAGCAATGCCCGGTAAGACTTTTCCTTCTAAGAATTCCAGGGAAGCTCCTCCACCGGTGGAAATATGGGTGAACTGCCCGGAAAGTCCCAGCCTGCTGATGGCCGCTACCGAATCTCCTCCCCCAACAATGGTAATCGCTTTTAGTTCAGCTAAAACCTTAGCTATTTTCTCAGTTCCATTAGAGAAAGGGGCCATCTCAAAGACACCCAGGGGACCATTCCAGAGCACCGTCTTTGCTCCCTGGAGAGCCTGGGAAAACTGCACAATAGTCTCCTCCCCCACATCCATTCCCCTCCATCCGGATGGTATCACATCTTCGTCAGCGGTCTTCACCTGTGCTTCCTCTGAAAACTCATTGGCAATGACATGGTCAACCGGGAGGAGGAAAGGGACACCCTTTTCCTCAACTCTCTCTAATAAATCCTTGGCCATGTCCATTTTGTCTTCTTCTACCAAAGAATCTCCCATTTCCTTCCCCTTAGCCCTCAGGAAGGTATAGGCCATTGCCCCCCCGATGAGGAGGCTATCAACTTTATCAAGTAGATTCTCAATGACGCCAATCTTATCCGATACCTTGGCTCCTCCAAGGATAGCTACGAAGGGTCTCGCCGGATTCTCTAAAACTTTTCCTAAATATTCAATCTCCTTCTCCATGAGAAGACCGGCTACAGATGGAAGAAAGTTGGCTACTCCCTCAGTGGAAGCATGGGCCCGATGGGCGGTGCCGAAGGCATCGTTCACATAAATTTCGCCTAAGTTAGCCAATGCTTGAGCAAATTTTTCGTCACTCTTTTCTTCCTCAGGATGGAATCTCAGATTCTCAAGGAGAAGAACTTCTCCTTCCTTAAGAGTGTCTACTTGCCTTTTCACCTTCTGGCCGATACAGTCATCTGCCATCTTTGCCTCAATGCCCAGCAGTTGGGAAAGCCTCTTAGCCACTGGCCCGAGACTCATTGACTGAATCACTTTTCCTTTTGGCCGACCGAGGTGGCTCATTAAAATCAGTTTAGCTCCCTTCTCTAAGGCATAGTTAATAGTGGGAAGGGAAGCTCTTATCCTGGTATCGTCAGTGATATTCAAGTTCTTATCCAGGGGCACATTGAAATCAACTCGCATGAGAACCCGCTCCCCTCTGAGTTCTATATCTCTAATAGTCTTCTTCTTCATAATACAACCCTTTCACCGGCAGATGCGAGTCCGAGTAATATCTGCCAATGGCTAGAGCTCCTTACCACTTATATATTTAATCAAATCAATTACCCGGCAGGAGTAGGCCCATTCGTTATCATACCAGGCAAGCACCTTGACCAGCTTTCCGTCAGTCACCCTGGTTGAATCAGCATCAACAATGGCTGACCTGGGATTGCCGTTGAAGTCCTTAGAGACCAGAGGAAGGTCGCAGTATTCCATGATGTGGCTGAGTTCTCCTTCCGCCGCCTTCTTCAAAGCGCCATTTACCTCCTCCACGGTTACCTCTCTTCCCACCTCAGCTACCAGGTCAACAAGGGAGACGTTGGGTGTGGGAACCCGCACAGACAATCCATCCATCTTCCCCTTTAGTTCGGGCAGAACCTTAGAGACAGCCGACGCCGCTCCGGTAGTGGTAGGAATCATGGAAAGAGCCGCCGCTCTTGCCCTCCTCAAATCTTTATTGGGAAAGTCCAGCATTACCTGGTCATTAGTATAAGAATGGATGGTAGTCATCAATCCTCTCTTTACCCCAAAATTATCCAAGAGCACCTTGACTACCGGGACCAGGCAATTGGTGGTGCAGGAAGCATTAGAGAGAATGTGATGTTTGGCTGGATCATACTTATTCTCGTTAACTCCCATGACAATGGTAATGTCCTCCCCCTTAGCCGGGGCAGTAATAATTACTTTCTTTGCCCCAGCCTGGAGATGCTTGGAGGCTCCTTCCTTATCCCGGAACCTTCCGGTAGCTTCTATCACTACCTCAATTCCTAAATCCTTCCAGGGGAGCCGGGCCGGATCCTTCCGGGCAAGGACTTTGATTTTCCTTCCATTGACAATAATGGAATCCTCCCCCGCTTTTACGTCTGCCTTTAGCTCTCCTAAAATGG
>JAGMAN010000128.1 GCA_023130215.1 bacterium | reverse complement strand
AGCGGAGGGGTAGCCTCTTTTCCCACCGATGCAAGAGGGGAAACTCAGCTCATTGAAAAAGCAGACGAGGCTCTCTACCGGGCAAAGGCTGAAGGAAGGAATCGCGTATGCACTTAGTTGCCATCCTTCTCATCTATATCTTCGTCATTCTGATGCTCATGTTTGGACAGAGTTTGGGCTCTTCTGCCCTTTTAGCCTTCCCCCTCTATCTCTTTGCCCTCTTAGTCACCCTCCTCGCTTCTCATAGCCTTACCTCCTATCTCCAGAGTCGCAGGCGAGAGAGCCTGAAACAGGTTAAGGAACTTAAGGATAAGCTGAAAGAATTTGAGAAGGAGCATGGGAAAACTAAAGAAACAAACATCTCGTTGGAGAAGAAAGTGGAAGAGATTCAGGGGCTCTATGAAGTAACCAAGGACATGGCCTCCTCCTTAGAGTTTGAGACCACCTTTCAAATCTTGAAGAGATGCTTAAAAGAGGACTTCTCCTTCAGCGGTGGAGAACTTATCCTCCTTAAAGAGAGGGGGAATGAGGTTGATATAGAGCGCGTCCTGGAAATAGGAGAAAAGGGGATAAAGGAGAAATTGGATTTGGGGGGAAGGCTTCTTAAGCTATTCTTAGGTGGACAGAAAGGAGTTATATCCATACCGGATACCAGCTCAAGTCTACAGGCCAGGAACCTGGGTATCAGCAAAGAAGTGAAATCCTTTGCCGCCATTCCCCTTTTGGTAGAGAAGAAGATGCTGGCCATCATGGCAGTAGAGAATATACCTTCGGCCGAGCTTGATAGCCTCCTGGTGGTAAGTGTCCAGCTTGCTCTTGAAATAAAGAAGGCTCGCCTTTACCAGGAAGTACAGAAACTATCCATCATTGATGGCTTAACCGAGGTCTTCCTGAGAAGACATTTCTTGGAGCGGTTCCAGCAAGAGCTTCAGCGCTCAGCCCACCACAAACTACCTCTCTCCTTTCTGATGGTTGATATTGACCATTTTAAGGATTACAATGACAAATATGGTCATCTCATGGGAGATGCTGTCCTCAAAGGGGTAGCGGGTGTCCTTAAAGAGAAAGCGAGGGAGATCGATTTAGTTGGTCGCTACGGAGGGGAAGAATTCTCTATCCTTCTGCCGGAGACGGATGAGAAGGCAGGACTCCAGGTGGCGGAGAGATTGCGACTGGGTGTGGAGGAGCGCCAGTTCAAGCCTTACGACGAGGTTACCC
>JAGMAN010000127.1 GCA_023130215.1 bacterium | reverse complement strand
TACCCAGATAACGGTGAGCATTGGATTGGCTGACTTCCCCCGCCAGGCCAAAGATGCCAAAGCTCTAATGGATAGGGCTGACCAAGCTCTCTACAAAGCCAAACAGACTGGGCGAAACAGAGTTTGCTCCTTTACCCCTCGCTAACAAGCCACGCAAAGTTTCGGTATTAGCCGTGAGCGGATTTTTTCTGTCCGGCATTGACCTTCAGTGAAACACCGCAAAGCAGTGCTCTATCGTGTATCATATCACCATAGTTTGCCCTGTTCTCTCTTCCCTTTCTTCATACCAAGGCACTGGTAAGCCTGCTCAGTTGCTTTCCTCCCGCCGGATGTCCTTTCCAGGTAACCTTCCTGAATCAGATAGGGCTCATACATCTCCTCAATGGTATCTCGCTCCTCTCCAACGGCAACTGATAAACTATTTATTCCCACTGGCCCTCCACTGAACTTTTCTATAATGGTGGACAGAATCATCTTGTCCATATCATCCAGCCCAAACTTATCCACTTCTAACATCTTAAGGGCCTTATCAGCCACCTCCCTGGTAATCACATTATCTGCTCTTACCTGAGCGTAATCTCTCACCCGCCGCAAGAGCCGATTAGCAATGCGGGGGGTTCCCCGAGCTCTCTTAGCGATCTCCTTGGCTCCTCCATCATCTATCTGGATATTTAAAATGCGTGAGGACCTTCGGACGATTCTCTCCATCTCCTCTTCGCCATAGTAGCCAATGCGGTTGACCACACCGAATCTGGCTCGAAGTGGTGAAGTGAGAAGGCCGGCTCTGGTCGTTGCTCCAATTAAGGTGTACTTGGGTAAGTCCAATTTTATGGAACGGGCACTCGGTCCTTTACCAATCATAATATCTAATTTATAGTCCTCCATGGCTGGATAAAGGATTTCCTCGACGACATGATTCAGCCGATGAACCTCGTCAATGAAAAGGACATCTCCCTTCTGGAGGTGACTGAGGATAGCTGACAAATCTATTGGCTTCTCAATGACCGGCCCGGCCGTAGAATTGATATTCACCCCCATCTCCTTGGCCACAATGTTAGCTAAAGTTGTCTTACCTAACCCGGGTGGCCCGTAAAAAAGCACGTGATCAAGAGCCTCTTCCCGTTTCCTAGCGGCCTCAATGAATATATGAAGATTCTCTTTGAGTTTCTCCTGCCCAACAAATTCGTCCAGGGTCTGCGGACGGAGTTTCGAATCTAACTCCCTATCTTCCTCCATCCTCTTCGGACTGACAACAGTTGTTTTCATTTTTATAGGCGATTGAGTGCTTGTTTAATTAGCTCTTCCAGATCTATTTTGCCCCGAGAAGCTACTTGAGCCTCTTTAACCGCCTTGGTTGCCTCAGAGGGCCTACAGCCCAGGGATACTAAGGCAGAGATGGCATCATTAATCAGTCGCATCTCTTCCGGAGCCTTAGCCATCTTCTCCACTTCCTCAGTGACCAGCGCAAGTCCCACCTTCTCCTTCAGCTCAACAATCAGTCTCTGAGCTGTCTTTTTCCCGATGCCGGCAATGGCCGTCAACCGCCTCAAATTCTCCGAAGCTACTGCTTCCCTGAATTCCTTCACCGAAAGACCGGAGAGAACTCCCAGGGCAACGCGAGGGCCAATTCCAGTGACGGAGATGAGCATCTGAAAAAGCTCTTTCTCTTCCGTTGTCTTAAAGCCATAGAGCTGGAGGCAATCCTCCCGCACATAGAGGTAGGTGTGAAGTTGGACTTCACCCTCTACGCTGGCCAAACCATGGTAAGTAGATAGCGGGATATGGATTCCATAACCAATCCCGTGGACCTCCACCCTGATATAGGTTTGGGACTTTGAGGCTAATTTCCCCCTTATATGATCAATCATGACTACTACTGTGCAAATCCATGCTGT
>JAGMAN010000126.1 GCA_023130215.1 bacterium | reverse complement strand
ATACCTGTTTAAAATTATCAGGCAAATTTTGCCACCACGCAAAATTTGCTCAAAGAGAAGGTGACAAAGCAATCCGCAGAGTCCCCTTTGGAGAGCGTTCCCAAAGGGACTGCGGAAAGGGGGCATAAAGCTTCTTCCTTTTTAGGGGAAGCAGGCTCGGAGCGCAGCCCCGCCCCCAGCGGCGGTCGCATTACCCATAGCTCATTGAGATATTATGTTAGGGCTGCTCAAAATAGGTTCGAGCAGCGTTCAGTAACTTCGACCAGAAGGAGAGCCAAAGATGCAAATAGGGGTGATTGGGTCTGGGCAGTGTTCTCCTGAAATAGCTAAGGTGGCTGAGGAGGTGGGGGAGGGAGTTGCTAAAGCAGGGGCAGCTCTTGTCTGTGGAGGATTGGGAGGAGTAATGGAGGCGGCTGCCCGGGGAGCAAAGAAGGCAGGCGGTACAACGATTGGTATTCTCCCCGGATTTAGCAAGGAAGAAGCAAACCAGTATATAGATTTCTTCATCATCACCGGACTGAGTTTAGCCCGTAACGCAGTTGTGGTCAGGTCTTCAGATGCAGTAATTGCTGTGGAAGGTGGGTTTGGCACTCTCTCTGAAATTGCTCTTGCCTTGAATATGGGCATCCCTGTAGTTGGGTTGAACACCTGGGAACTGGAGAGAGGAGAGGAAGAGGCCAAAGAGATAATCAGGGTCAGGACTCCCCAAGAGGCAGTGAGGAGAGCTATGGAGGCCGCTCATGGAAGATAAAGAGATTAATTGAAAGAAAAAAATCAAATGAGATTCGCCTTATTTGCTGATATCCATGGAAATTTAGAGGCTTTTCAGGCAGTGCTGGGAGCTTTGCGGGAAGAGAGAATAGATAGTTACATCTGCCTTGGCGATATCGTTGGATATGGAGCTAATCCTGGTGAGTGCATCGAATTGGTTAAGGATTTAGATTGTGTTACCATAGCTGGCAATCACGACTGGGCGGCGGTTGATCGAACAAGCATGGACTATTTCAACCCGTATGCCAGGGAGGCTGTTCTCTGGACCCGGAATCAGCTCAGGCAGGAGAACCAAGATTTTCTGAAAGGATTAGAACTCATTCATCGGTTTGATTGTTTCACCATCGTCCATGCTACCCTGAAGGCACCCGAGAAGTGGAAGTATATCTTCTCCATCTCTGATGCACTCCAAAGCTTCCAGCTCCTTTCTAATCCCATTCTCTTCGTCGGCCATTCCCATGTTCCAGTTGTCTTTGAGGAAAATGGTGGCTATCGTTACTACTTCAGCCAGGAGGTTGACCTTGAAGAGGGACGAAAGTATATCATCAATATTGGTAGTGTAGGGCAACCAAGGGATAGGGACCCCAGGGCAACCTTTTGCCTCTATGATACGGAATCCCATCAAGTGAAGATTCGTAGAGTAGAGTATAATGTAGAAGAGGCAATGAGGAAGATAGTGGAAGCTAATCTCCCGCCGGTTTTAGCCTGGCGTCTGAAGGATGGAGAGTGAATTATCTTAATTGACAGGGGGAGACTATTTAGGTATAATCGGTAAGTCCATAGAAAGGAGGCTTTAAATGGCAGCTAAAACCTGGACAGAAGAGGAGAACAAATTTGTAAGGCGCAACTACCAGAGTATGAGCAATCAAGAACTGGCTAAGAACTTCAAGGTTTCTCCCAAGTCTATTGAGGCCAAGTTGAGGAGGCTGGGATTGAAGAGGAAGAAGCCAACTGCCGTCAAGAAAGAGGTTAAGAGCCCATCTGCGGCAAGGACAGAGAAATTGGATAGGTTCAGCCTCCATCACAACATAAGATGCCGGGTATGCTTTTTAGTAGATGGTTATAGAGAGAAGGAAGAGCACTGTAGGTTCTGCGGAGCAAAACTATTTAAGCAGGACATCCTATAAAACGGACTAAGGTTGAGAAAGATGCTGGATAGTAACGTTTTGGTATTAAATCGGCTCTGGCAGGCAGTTAGTGTCTGCACAGTGCGCAGGAGCCTCTGTCTTCTCTATCAGGGGCATGCTCAGGTGGTGCTTAAGGACGGAGAGAGTTTCAATACCTTCGGATTTGAGGACTGGAAGGACTTCTCTGTGAGAACAGCGGCTGAGAAGGATGAAGTGATAAGAACAGTCTCCTTCAAGATAAGAGTTCCCAGGGTAATTCTGCTTCTCTTCTACGACCGCCTCCCCTTAAATGAGGTGAAGTTTACCCGGAAGAACATCTTCGAGCGGGATGGCAGTAGATGTCAATACTGCGGGAGGAAGTTTGATATCAGGGAACTGAACTTAGACCATGTCCTTCCCAGAGCCAGGGGGGGTGCTACTACCTGGGATAATGTGGTTTGTTCTTGCTCTTCCTGCAATGGGCGCAAAGGCAGCAGAACTTTAGAGGAAGCAGGCATGCGCCTCATCAGAAGGCCTCGTAAGCCCAGATGGCACCCCTTCATCACCATCAGCTTCCACCGGGTAAAGCACGAAAGCTGGAAGCATTTCTTGGATATAGCTTATTGGAATGTGGAATTGGAACAGGAAAAGTAATTTGAATTTCATTCGACTGCTAATCCTAACAACTTTCCTTCTGACTCTTACTCTTCCATTGAACTCCTACCAGGATGAATTTATGGGAGTGGAGGAACTAAGGCCTGGCATGAGAGGGGTGGGGAAGACAGTCTTCTCGGGGACAAAGGTGGAGGAGTTCCAGGTTGAGGTCCTGGGAATTCTGAAGAATGTCTGGGCTAAGGGAGACCTCATCCTGGTTCGGATTGAAGGAGGACCTTTAGAGAAGACAGGAGTGATTGCCGGGATGAGTGGTAGCCCCATCTATATTAATGGGAGGCTGATCGGAGCTTTGGCTTACGCCTGGTGGTTTTCAAAGGAGCCGATAGCCGGGGTAACTCCAATTAAGGAGATGCTCCCCTGGCTGGAAACCGGCGATCACTCAGAGGAGATGACAGTAGGCCCCGTTAGCGGAATGCTGTCTAACGAGGTAAATACCAATTTCTTGGAAGGGAGTCTCACCATGAAAACCATCCAGACTCCCCTTATGCTCAGTGGGTTCCATCCTCAGGTGATAAAGGAGATGGAACCGCTGTTAAATGAACTTGGTTTCATTCCCGTTCAGAGCGGAGGAAGTCTCTCTGGGGAGAATCCTGCCCTGGAGCCAGGCTCGGTGGTAGGAATCCAGCTCATCCGTGGAGATTTAAATGCCGCCGGTATTGGCACACTCACCTACCGAAGTGGAAATAAAATCTTAGCCTTTGGACATCCAGCCTTATTTGGCGGCCGAATAGATCTTCCTCTCACAGGTGGTTATGTCCATGCCATAATGCCCAGCCAGCTTGTTTCCTTCAAGCTTTCCTCATCCACTAAACCAGTTGGCAGGGTCTACCAGGATAGAAAGACGGCTATCTCAGGACAGTTGGGGGAGTTTGCTGAGATGATTCCTTTCCAGGTGAAAATTAAGACGCAGGCGCGTAAGGGGGAAAGCTACAACTTTGAAGTGATTAACCACAAGCTTCTCTCTCCCCTGCTTATCCAGTGGGCAGCGGCCAGTTCTATCCTTTCTACTGATAAAGTTTTGGGAGAATCCACCATTAGCTTCCGCTTGCAGGTCTCATTGAAAGGACGCCCCCCCATCTTAGTGGAGAATGTCTTCTGTGACCCCAGGTCCCTCCTTTCGGCAGTCAGAGAATTGTCCAAGCCCATCAACCTCATTGTGCAGAATGCCTTTGAAGAGGTATGGGTAGAGAATGTCTCCTTAGAGGTTGAGATAAGAGATGAGAGAAAAACAGCCAAGCTGGCTGGCCTTCGTCTTAGTAAGGCCAGGGTCCGACCAGGAGAGGCTTTAGAGGCAATGATTATCCTTAAACCATTTAATGAGGAGTATGTGACAAAGGTAGTAGAGCTGACTGTGCCGGAGGATACTCCTGATGGAAAGGTGGAAATTGTTGCTTCTGATGCCATTACTGCTCGTAGAGAAGAGGAGAAGAGGGCTCCACATAAGTTCAAGCCTGACAGCCTTGACCAGTTGATAAAGCTTATGGAGGAACAGGATAGGAACACCGATATCGTAATTAAGATGGTTCTTCCTAAAGGAGGAGCAGCTATCTCGGGGGAAGAACTTCCCAATCTGCCGGGGTCGGTACTGTCCGTGATGAGTGCTTCTAAGGAGGCTGGCCTGGCTGGAGTGACCAAGGCGACCAATTTAGTGGAGACCAAAATTTCAACCGATTGGGTAATCTCCCCTGGAAAACATAGCCTTTCTTTAATTATTGAGAGCCAGAAAGGAGTAATTGGGCAATGAAAAAACCAAATCATAAATCACAGCCTCGCCTTATGCGGGTTGGGCTGCAGAGAAAAAATTTACATTTTAGAAATCTCTGTTATCCTCTGTGTGTTCTGTGGTGTGGGGTTTTTCTTGCCATACTTATCCTTTTCCCGCCAATGACCTTGGCTGTTAGCACCTCCATTTGGCGCGATACCTCTCAGAGTGATTTCAATAAAGGGGAACTGAC
>JAGMAN010000125.1 GCA_023130215.1 bacterium | reverse complement strand
TGACCTTAATTGTAGTTCTTGGCGTAATGAGTGGATTCAGCAGCTATCTCCTAAATAAGATCATGGGAACTGAATCCCATCTATTGGTCAGTGGCAAGCGAGGGGGAATAGGTACCTACACAGAGACCATTGCTACCTTAGAGAGAATGGAGCATGTGGTAGCGGCCAGTCCAGTCATCACCAATCTGGTCATGCTCCGTTCGGATGAGGGGGCAGCCGCTGTCTTCATCAAGGGGATAGATTTAGAGAGGGAGAAAAGGGTGACCGATTTAGATGAGTATCTCAGGGAATGCCATGCCAGTCTGGAAGGACAAGGTATCCTCATAGGCATGGAATTAGCTCGGAGTTTGGGGGTAGGCCTGGGTGACAGAGTAACGGTGATCGCTCCTTCATTGATGGCCGAGCTAACTGATTTGACCGTTAATGGGCTTTTTCGCTCCGGTTACTATGAATACGACTCAAGCCTGGCCTACATATCTCTGCCCTCAGCACAGAGGCTTTTTGGCCTTGGGGATATAGCCACTGGAATTCAGGTGAGATTGGATGAGCCCTATTTAGCCCCTCAGGTATCCAGGCAGATTGAAGCCCAGTTTAGTCTGCCGGCCAAGCCCTGGATGCAATTCAAGCCAAATTTATTCTCCGCTCTCAAGTTAGAGAAGTCTGTTCAGTTCATCATCATCGTCCTCATTGTGGTGGTGGCTGCCTTTAACATTATCAGTATCCTGGATATGATTGTCACTGAGAAGACAAAGGATATTGGAATCTTGAAGTCAATTGGGGCGACGGCGGGGAGCATTAAGACTGTATTTATCTTGCAGGGACTGGCCATCGGGTTGGTGGGAACGGCTATCGGCTGTGGATTGGGCCTCCTGCTTTGCTACCTGCTTAAGACCTATGACATTATTAAATTGCCGGCAAACATTTACTATCTTTCTACCATCCCGGTGGAGGTGAAGGGAGGGGACTTCATTTATATCATCTCCACAGCTATTGTGCTCACTTTCTTAGCCACTCTCTACCCTTCCTGGCGGGCCTCAAGGTTAGACCCGGTAGAGGCTCTGCGGTATGAGTGAGATTTTAGGGGCAAAGAATCTATGTAAGAGTTATTTTGATGGAGGAAGAGAGCTTCGGGTTCTTAGAGGCGTTAATTTAAAGATAAATAAAGGAGAGATAGCCTTTGTGGTTGGGCCCTCCGGAGTGGGGAAAAGCACACTGCTCCATCTCTTAGGAGCCTTAGATAGGCCAACGGCCGGGGAGGTTCGCCTAAATGGAATCGACGTCTACGGGATGAGGGAGAGGGAGAGAGCAAGACTTCGCTGTCTCAAGATTGGATTTGTCTTCCAGTTCTATCATCTTCTCCCTGAGTTCTCAGCCTGGGAGAATGTCCTGATGCCAGCCTTAATAAGCAATAAAGGGCAGAGGGCCGCAGGCAAGGTGAGAGCATTAGAACTCCTTGTGGAAATTGGCCTGAGAGATAGAGTCCATCATCGGCCGAGCCAGCTTTCCGGCGGGGAGAGCCAACGGGTAGCTATTGCCCGCGCCTTAATAAATGAGCCCGAGCTAATCCTGGCCGACGAGCCAACCGGGAATTTGGATGAGGGAAGCAGTCAAGTGATAATGGAACTTATAAGAGAGTTAAATGAGAAAAGGAGGCAGACCTTCGTCATCGCCACGCACCAGGAAGGATTAGCTCAAGAAGGTAAAGATAGAATTATCCAACTCGCCGACGGCGAGGCAATTGAGGAGTGAAGTATGAAAATCTATCTAAATGGTAAATTCCTTCCCAAATCTGAGGCAAAAATATCTGTCTTTGACCACGGGCTCCTTTACGGAGATGGTGTTTTTGAAGGCATCCGCTCATATAATGGGAGAGTGTTTAAATTAACTGAACACCTCAATAGATTATATGAATCCGCCAAGACGATAATGCTGTGCATTCCCCTCAGTCAACGAGAGCTGGAGAAAGCGGTGCTGGATACCCTTCGCACCAATAAGCTCAAAGATGCTTATATCAGATTGGTAGTGACCAGAGGGGAAGGAGATCTGGGACTGGACCCCAGGAAAGCCAGCCAGCCCCGGATAATTATCATTGCTGATAAGATTGCCCTCTATCCCGGGGAGCTTTATGAGAAGGGGTTGGAGTTGATTACTGTTCCCAGCCAGCGGACCAGTCCGCATTCGCTTAGTCCTCGCCTTAAGTCTCTGAATTATCTAAGTAATATAATGGCTAAGATCGAGGCTATAAATAGCGGTGTCTCGGAGGCGATAATGCTGAATAGCCAGGGGCAGGTAGCTGAATGCACCGGAGATAATATCTTCATTTTCAGGAGGGGAAGGCTTAT
>JAGMAN010000124.1 GCA_023130215.1 bacterium | reverse complement strand
GGACATTTCTATTTCGTCTTGACAACCAATGAATTTAGAGTTGACAAACATCTTGGGAAGTGTTAAAAGGGTAAGTGGGGAGGTATTCTGTCAACCCGATGGGCGCCGTTTTATCAGTATTAGGAATGGCTTTGAGGCAGCCGTAAAGCGGGCAGGAATCCCTCATATTCGGTTCCATGACCTGAGGCATACGTTTGCTACCAGGTATATGGGAAAAGGCGATGTAGTGACTCTGAAAGACATCCTGGGGCACAAGACAATAGATATGACCCTCCGCTATGCTCACGCCACCCTTGAGAAGAAAAGATGGTGTGTTGATATGCTAAATGTGACCTTGAATGGACACTATATGGACACCAAGGCGGAAGTGGGGGTTGATAGCCTTTTCGTAAGTCATTGATAGATAAGGAATGGCGACGTAGCCAAGGGGACCAAGGCAGCGGTCTGCAAAACCGCAATTCGTGAGTTCGAATCTCACCGTCGCCTCCACTGAACTTTGGCATAGTAGGGGCGAGAACAGTCAGTATTTAGTGCGAGCAAAGTTAGACTGGATCGCAGAATGGCAAATAAGCGTAAGAATTTGTACAAAAAGCAAGACAATAATTTATGCCGAAGATAATTAGATGCCGGGATGGTGAAACAGGCAGACACGAGAGACTTAAAATTTCTTGTCCGTAAGGACGTGCCGGTTCGAATCCGGCTCCCGGCAGGGGCGGTTGGCGCAGGTGGTTAGCGCGTCACGTTGACATCGTGAAGGTCACAGGTTCGAATCCTGTACCGCCCACTCAAAAGAAGTGAGGAACATCTTATAGTATAGGAAACTGAAAGTTTCCAATACGTTATAAAATAATGTGCGAAGCGCTTATTTTGGCTTTATGGAACAGCATGTGAAAGGCAGAAGTAATATAGATTTAGAAATATTGCGGCATAGTGCTTCCCACATTATGGCCCAGGCGGTGAAAGAGCTTTATCCGGAAGCCAGGCTGGGTATTGGGCCAGCCATTGCTGATGGTTTCTACTATGATTTCGCCGGGGAGACCCCTTTTACTCCCGAGGATCTGGCCAGGATAGAGGAGAAGATGCAAGACATTATAAAAGCTGACCTGCCTTTCCTGAAGAGTGTCGTCTCCAAGAAGGATGCCCTGGATATCTTCACTGAGTTAGAGGAGCCATATAAATTGGAGCTTCTTCAGGAGATGGAAGATGAGGAAGTGACTATCTACCGGCAGGGAAATTTCACCGACCTGTGCCGGGGGCCGCATTTAAAGAGCACCGGCGAAATAAGGGCCTTTAAGCTTCTCAATGTAGCCGGGGCCTACTGGCGGGGAGATGAGAGAAATCCCATGCTTCAGCGCATCTATGGGACAGCCTTTCCTGAAAAAGAAGATTTAGATAAGCATCTGAGAAACCTTGAGGAGGCGAAGAAAAGGGACCACCGAAAATTAGGAAGAGAATTGGGTCTTTTCAGCATAGAAGAAGATGTGGGTTCGGGACTTGTCCTCTGGCATCCCCGGGGAGCTATGGTCAGGAAGGTGATTGAAGACTTCTGGCATCGGGAGC
>JAGMAN010000123.1 GCA_023130215.1 bacterium | reverse complement strand
TTTCTAACTCAATCCCTCGTGTCTCTCCTACATCGTAGAGGAATATATTCAGACTGCGGGAGGCAGTCACCCTGGGGTCGAGTTGCCTCAAGGAGCCAGCGGCAGCATTGCGAGGATTGGCAAAGAACTTCTCTCCCTTTTCTGCCTGCCTCTTGTTCAATTCCTCAAATTTCCCGAGCTCCATATAGACCTCTCCCCGCACCTCTAAGTAATCGGGAACGTGCTTTCCACTGAGCCGGGCCGGAATATCTTTTATGGTCTTAAGATTCCAGGTGACATCTTCACCCACCATGCCATCGCCTCTGGTAGAACCCCTTACAAATAAGCCCCCTTCATAAATTAGTTCAACAGCACAACCGTCTAATTTCGGTTCCACTACCAATTCTACTTTTTCCCTGGTTCCCAGACCTCTTCCTACCCTTTCCATCCATTCCCGGACCTCACTGCGGTCAAAGGCATTTCCTAAACTGAGCATGGGGACAGTGTGAGGAATCGGATCAAATGTCTTTGAAGGGGGTGCTCCGGGGCGCTTGGTGGGAGAATCAGGAGTAACCAATGAAGGGAATTTGTGCTCCAGGTCCTCGAGCTCTCTCATCAGGCGGTCATATTGGACATCAGATATTTCCGGATCATCCAATATGTAATAACGGTAATTATGGTAATTTATCCGGGAGCGGATTTCCTGAATTCTTATGCTTACCTCTTTCGGAATTTTTGAGCTCAATTCACTTCATTGGTCAGGCTGGCCAGAAGCTTAGATTTTCCCACATTGGGACTACCAACTACAGCTACCTGACCAGCCCCTTCCCTCTCGACCTGAAGACTATAACCTTTCCTCTTCTTTCTTCGCTCCTCAGCCTCCCTTACCTTAAACTTAGAAATTCTTCGCTTGCTGGCATTATCTCGTTGAGGTTAAGATTTCCCCAATATTCTATACATTCCTGTCCCGCAGTCGGGGCATTTGCCTTTCATGGCCTGGCGCTTATTTTTCATAGTCACCTTCTGTGCATCGGCCATCACTTTCTTGGACTTGCACTTTACACAGTAACCTTCTACTGAACCTTCAGCCATTTCCTTCACCTCCTCCTTAGAAGTTAACTAACTCCTTCTTCTTTAACTCAAATTCTCTTTTCCTTTTCTTCAGGGCTCGCAAATGTTCTTTTATCTGTTTCTCCAATTTAGCTAAGCCTAAGTTACCGGTAGCGCCCAGGTGTTTTTTGGATAAGATATTCTTCTCGGGATCAGGTCTGCGCAAGCGGTCAACCTTTTTAGAGATGGCCCGGTAGGCGTCCCGGAAAGGCATCCCTCTCTTTACCAATTCATAAACTTCATCCGTAGCAAAGAGC
>JAGMAN010000122.1 GCA_023130215.1 bacterium | reverse complement strand
AAACCTATAAATTATCTCTTTTTATCAGTGTGCATCCGTGGCGTTTTTGTGGTTAATTTTTATTGACAAGTTTACGATTGGATGACAAAATACCGGCCAGGTGAATTGGCGAGGAGGGGAATGTTTATTCCCCGAGGAGTGAGAGGAGGAAGAAGATGGCTGATTTGAAGGCAATAGCAGACAATTTGATTAAGGGAAGGGCGGATGTGAATTCTACTATGCCGCCGGAGATGAAGGGGCAGCCTGGAGTTAAAGAACTGGTCCGGGCCGCTGTGGATGAAGGAGTGGATGTTGAGAAGATACTGAATGAGGGCTTAATTGCCGGGATGGATGTAGTGGGGGTAAGGTTCAAGAACAACGAGTTCTATGTCCCGGAAGTTCTTATCGCGGCCCGGGCCATGCATGCAGGAATGGGGGTCATTCAACCCCTACTGGCAAAAGCTGGGGTGAAGCCAATAGGCAACATTGCCATAGGGACAGTCAAAGGAGACCTGCACGATATCGGGAAGAATTTAGTGGTCATGATGCTTAAGGGGGCCGGGTTTCAGGTAAACGACCTTGGCATAGATATTCCCCCGGAGAGATTCGTTGAGGCAGTAGAGAAGGAAGGAGCACAGTTGGTGGGAATGTCTGCCCTCCTGACCACTACCATGCCCTCTATGAAGACAGTTATTGAGGCACTGGAGAAAGCGGGCATAAGGAATAAGGTAAAGATGATAATTGGGGGAGCGCCAGTTACACAAAGCTATGCCGATGAGATCGGGGCCGATGGCTATGCCCCCGATGCTTCCACTGGCGTAGATAAAGCTAAGGAGCTGCTCAGCCTCTAAAGGTTTTTATGGTCTGGTTCAGGAAACCAAAATATATTGCCGTCAGTCCTACTAAGAAAGAGATGCCGGACGGTCTCTGGACGAAGTGTGAGGACTGCGGGGAGATCATTTACAATAAAGAGTTAGAGGAAAACATAAAGGTCTGCTCCAAGTGTAATTACCACTTTCGGCTGGGAGCCAGGGAGAGGATATCGCTTCTCCTTGATGAGGATAGCTTGCAAGAGTATGACCGGGATATGTCTTCCAGTGACCCTCTCAGTTTTCAGGGGGTAAAGTCCTACAAAGAGAAACTGTCCGAAGACCAGAGTAAGACCGGTCTCATCGAAGCAGTCGTTACCGGAGAGGGTCGTCTCAATGGTCATCCTTTGATCATCTCGGTTACTGATTACCGTTTCATAATGGGGAGCATGGGGTCGGTGGTGGGTGAAAAAATTACCCGAGCCATCGAGCGAGCCATGGAGAAGAAATTACCTTTCCTGAGTATCTCCGGTTCAGGTGGGGGAGCCAGAATGTATGAGGGAATGCTCTCCCTGATGCAGATGGCTAAGACCAGCGGGGCAGTGGCTAAATTAGGGGAGAAAGGCCTGCTATTCATCTCCCTTCTTACTGACCCCACCATGGGGGGGGTGGCAGCCAGCTTTGCCTCTTTGGGGGATATCGTTATAGCTGAGCCAAAGGCTTTAATTGGCTTTGCCGGACCACGGGTGATAAGAGAGACGATTGGAGAGGAACTTCCACCTGGATTTCAAAAAGCAGAGTTTATGTTAGAGCACGGCCTTATTGATATGATTGTCCCTCGAAAGGAACTGAAGGTAACACTATCCAATATCTTATCCTTCTTCGGAAGGCGAAGCTGAAGGATGATCTACCAGGAGGCCCTCAACTACCTCTACAATTTAGAAGGAAAGGGCCAGAAGTTCCGATTAGCCAATATAAGGGCACTACTCAGGTTCCTCGGAAATCCCCACTATCCACTAAAGGCCATTCATGTCGGAGGAACTAACGGGAAAGGTTCAACTGCCGCTTTCATTAGCTCCATTTTGCAAGCAGGTGGATATAAGGTTGGCCTGTATACTTCTCCTCATTTGTGGTGCCTCAGGGAAAGAATTGCTATCAACAATGTCCCCATCTCTCCTCGAAAACTAACAAAGTTGGTTGCCCTGGTTAAACCCCTAATCAAAAAGGTTGGCTGGCTACCCGGGAAGAATCAACCCACCTTCTTCGAAACAGTTACCGCTTTAGCTTTCCTCTTCTTTGCTAAGGAAAAGGTTGATTTCCTGGTCTGTGAAGTTGGTATCGGAGGAAGGCTTGATGCTACCAATGTTCTTCAGCCCCTGGTCTCGGTGATAACCAATATTGATTTTGAGCATAAAGATAAGTTGGGAGAAACCATTGCCCAGATTGCCCGGGAGAAAGCGGGGATAGTAAAGAGAAAAGGAGTCGTTATCACCGCATCTAAAAAAAGGGAAGCCCTGTCTGTCATTGAGGAAATCTGCCGAAGGAAGGAAACAAGGCTATTTCGGGTTGGGAAGGACATACGCTGGAGGCCAGTTAAATCTAGCCTTAGAGGAGAAACCTTTCAGGTAGTAGGAATCTATAGCTACTATCCCAGCCTAACGATTCCCTTAATAGGGGACCATCAGATTGAAAATGCTTCTACTGCCATGGCAGCAGTGGAAGCACTGGGGATGAGCGGGATTTTCATTCCACCTGAGGCAGTAAAGGAAGGATTGGCTAAAACGAGCTGGCCTGGCAGGTTTGAGATAGTGAGGAAGAGTCCACTTATCATTTTGGACGGAGCCCATAATCCGGCCGCCGCCAAAGTACTTAAGGAGACTTTGGTAAACTTATCACACAGAAATTCCTTTTCTATATCCCTCCCTCCTGAGGGGAATTATAGATCCCTCTCCCCTGGGGGGAGAGAGGGAAGCCTGCCTACCGCAGGCAGGGGTGAGGGGGTAAATCTCATCCTCATTCTTGGAATTCTCAATGATAAAGATATATCAGGGATAGTAAAGGAGCTTGTGCCTTTGGCCAGGGAAGTGGTGGTTACCAGGCCACAGACCGAGCGGGCCATGGAGCCGGACGATTTAGCCAGGGAGGTTAGAAGATATACTCCCAATGTCACCGTGAGAAGGAGAGTGAAGAATGCCTTATCCTACGCCCTGAAGCAAGCCTCCACAGAAGATACCATTCTCCTCGCCGGTTCCATTTATCTGGTGGGGGAGGCGAGGAAGCAGGTAAATAAAGACACGAATTTAGACCGGACGGGCGCCTTAAACAATATGCAGCCTATTGGTTATGATTAGTATTCCAATAATGACCAGCAATAACCCGCTCATCAGGGAAATTGCCCTGAAATGCCTCCTCACCTTGGTAAACAAGTTGAGGAATGTATTCATGGCTGCAGCGGTCAGGAGAAAGGGAAGGCCCAGTCCCAGGGAATAGGCACTCAAGAGCACCACGCCTTGAGCCAGAGTCTTTTTAACTGCAGCCAGGCCCAGCATTGCCGCCAATGCAGGGCCCACACAGGGTGTCCATCCGATAGCGAATACTATTCCTACGATAAATGACCCAAAGATGGTGGCAGGTTTGCTTCCCAGATGTCCCTTCTTTTCATACTGGAGGAACTTGACAGTGAAGACCCCCGCAACATGTAATCCCAGGAGGATGATTACAACGCCGCCGACTATCCTGATTATTCTTTCATTGGCGGAGATCGTTTCTCCTAAATAACTTGCCGTTGCTCCTAGTGATACAAACACAAACGAAAATCCAAGAATAAAGAGTGCCGTTTGCCAGAGCATCTTTCTTAAGTTTTTGGCTACCCTACCTGTGGTTTCAGATTGTTGAAGTTCACTCAGAGACAGACCAGTGATAAAGGAAATATAGGCCGGAATTAATGGTAAGATGCAGGGTGAGATAAATGATAAGACCCCCAGACCGAAAGCGGCAAATATAGAAATCTGCATAATCTAAAACTCTTCCCTATTTAGAACTTTCTCTGTTCCAGAAGACGTTTAATCTCAGCTTACACCCTGCTCCCATTTCGGGATTAATATAACATGATCCTGCTTTCTTGTCAAAAAAATTCCTTTTCAA
>JAGMAN010000121.1 GCA_023130215.1 bacterium | reverse complement strand
ATAAACTTCATCCGTAGCAAAGAGCTCGGGAGTGAGAGCCTCATTCAGGTTTTCCTTGTTTACCTTCAAGCGTGATATGATCAGGCAGCAAATCCGCAGTGAAGACTCAGTTGCTTCCAATCCTTTCATCAGCGGCTCCTTAGTAAGCTGGAGGTCCCGGTTGTAGCCGGATGGCAGTCCATTCAGGATGTTCATCACCTCAAAGAGATAGGAATAGACAGCGCTTGATTTAGCCCTGATTAGCTCTAAGGCAGCCGGGTTCTTCTTCTGAGGCATAATGCTTGAGCCGGGGCAGAGTTCATCAGGGAGAGTGAAGAAGCCAAACTCCTCCCGGGTCCAGAGGATTAAATCCTCAGCCAATTTGCTCAAGTCTGACATCACCTGAGATAAAGAAGATAACACTGCGGCTTCCATTTTGCCACGGCTATTGTTGACATAAAGGACATTGTTCTGAACCTTCTCGAAGCCAAGGAGCTCTGAGGTGAGCTGACGGTCAATGTTCAGGGAAACCCCATAGCTGGCGGCTGAGCCAAGTGGACACTGGTTATTTATCTTGTAAGCAGATTCTATCAGTATCAGGTCATCCAGAAGAGATTCCAAGAAAGCCCCCGCCCACAAGGCTACCGAGGAAGGCATGGCTTTGCGGGAATGTGTGTAACCAGGCATGGGGACTTCTTTATTCTTCTGGCAAAAGGTGAGCAGACCCTGGCAGAAGCGCAAAACAGCTTCTTTAATATCTAACAACTTTCTTTTGCTGTAAAGTCTCAGGTCAACTATTACCTGGTCATTGCGGGAGCGAGCAGTATGAATCTTTTTTCCTAAGTCACCTAATCTCTCAGTCAGATAATTCTCCACAGCAGTGTGGACATCTTCATCCTCTTGCGAGATGATGAATTTTCCCTCTTTATTGAGCTTGAGGATTTCAAGCAAAGCCCCTTTTAATTTCCTGAATTCAGTCTGCCTGAGAACCTTTATGCCTGCAAGCATCCTGGCATGAGCGATACTTCCCAGGACATCAGCTTTCACCAGCTCCTTATCCAGGAGATAGTCCTCCCCCACCGAGAATTTCTCTATCTCCTTATTCAGCTGATAACCCTTCTCCCAGAGCTTCATCTTAAGTATCCTGTATTCCAACGCTAACCTGGATTATTCACCGTGAAGTGAATAATCCACCTCCCCTGAAATCCAAGGGATTTCGGGGACTTTATCCCGGGAATTCTGCGAATTCCACGGGGCTGTTCCAATTTTAAGAAATGTATGAATAAAGCGGGCTAAAGTATTAGATTATCTCCCTTCCATAAATGACCGGTTAGGGGAGAAAAGCTCTGCTTCCTATTTATTCTGAAGTTTTTTCTGAAGTTTTGACGTTGATCGCTCGAGGGCCCCTGTCTCCCTTCTCTACATCAAATTCTACAGCGTCTCCTTCCTTTAGCGAATCGAAGTTTGCTCCCTGAAGCGCACTGCGGTGAAAGAATACCTCCCTTCCATCTTCGGCGCTAATGAAGCCAAATCCACGATTCCAGATTAACCTCTTTATTTTCCCCGTTCCCATTTCCTCCACTCCTTTCCAAAGCCCTGTTCCACAGGACTTTCTCTGTTATGAAGAGCCCTCTGCTTCTCTACCGCTGAGTAACCGAGTTCCCCTCTGCCATTGCCACCTGCCCTATTATAGCACACCTCCAAAAAGAATGTCAAAAAAATTAACTAATCTTGTATACAATGTCGCCCTGTCTTACTCTATCCTTCATCTTGACTCCAACGGCGTCTCCCTTTTTCCCTTCTTGAACAGACTCCCGCTCTATCTGCATTGAATCTACTTTCTGGGTAAAATCGGTGGTGTGCCCTTTAATCTGGATTGTATCCCCCACCTTCAACGGGGCTGATAACCCAATAACGCCTGCTCCCACATGGCTGAAATAATGAGTGATTTTACCAATTTCTTCCTTCTTTGCTTCCTCCTTCTTTATTTCTTCCTCCATTTTATCCCCTCCTTTCCGCACTATATTTTATCGGGCTCCATCTATTTCCTAAATACTTTGCCACGCCCTTGAAATCGTTAGCCCACGCTAACTGTAAGTCTTTCTTGATATCAGGTAGAACAATTAAATCCTTCACCTGTTTTGGGCTGAAGAACTTTGCTTCCCGAAGAACTTTCCCTTTAGCCACTTTCAGTTTACCGCTTAAAGCCTTAGCTGTAAAGTAAAAGTTAATAACATGCCGACTTCCATTCTTAGTAATAGTTTCATCAATGAAGACTAATTCATTAAGTCTTATCTTCAAATTGGTCTCTTCTTTCATCTCCCTTTTAGCTGTCTCTTCTATTGTCTCTCCATATTCTACTTTTCCTCCCGGGAGAACCCAGTAAGTTCTACTTCGCTTTCGGTGCCCAGCCAGAAGAATTTTATTTCCCTTAACCAATATAACAGCTACCCGCACTTCTACTTGGGGCATTAGCTCAACCGATATTTCTCGGTCCTCTTTATCATTTCTTCTCCCAATTCTGCTTTCAGGTAAACTCCACTCCGTTCATATTTTTCCCCGATAATTTTCCCTTTTCTTCTTATGGAGGCAAGCATGGCTCCATCCCTCTGAGGGATAAGCAATTGGACCGTCTTCCTATTCTCCGACAGCCTCTTTTCCACCTTTTCTGATAGCTCTTCCAGCCCTGTCTTCCTTAGGGCAGAGATGAGGACGGCTTCTGGAAGTTCTCTCTGGATGCGTCTGCGCTCAGACAGGTTATGTAGAAGGTCAATTTTATTCAGGGCAGTGACCATAGGCTTCTCAGTTGTACCCAATTCCCTGAGAATCTCCAACACCGTCTGATTTTGTCTTTCCCAGCGAGGATGGCTGCAGTCCAGGACATGAATTAGCAAATCGGCTTCGGTAACCTCCTCCAGCGTGGCCTTAAAGGCAGCAATCAGGTGATGGGGAAGGTTGCGGATGAAACCAACCGTATCAGTGAGGAGAGCCTCACGATGAGAAGGAAGACGGACTTTGCGAGTAGCCGGATCTAAAGTAGCAAAGAGTTTCTCTTCTACGGTTAGATGGGAATGGCTGAGGCTATTGAGAAGCGTTGATTTGCCGGAATTGGTATAACCAACCAGGGTGATGACAGCAAAGGGATAATGAGTTTTTCTGCGCCTCCTTTGAAGCGCACGATGTTTCCTTATCTCATTTATCTCACCTTGCAATTTAGTGATTCTACGGCGGATGTATCTTCGGTCATATTCTAAATTCATTTCTCCCGGGCCACGGGTCGCGATGCCGCCTCCCAGACGTGACAGCTCAATTCCTCTTCCTGTAAGACGTGGCAGGAGATACTCTAATTGAGCCAGCTCTACCTGCAATTTCCCTTCCCTGCTTCTGGCTCGCTGAGCAAAGATATCTAAAATCAGTTTAGTGCGGTCAATTACTCTCCTCTGGATGAGCTCTTCTAAGTTTCGTTGTTGAACCGGCCTGAGGTCATCGTTAAAGATAACTAAGTCTGCTTCCTTCTCTTCAGCTATCTCTCTCAGTTCTTCGGCTTTTCCTTTACCAATGAAGTAAGTCGGGGCCGGCTTTGTCCTCTTAGGCGAATTTACTGCACAAACATCTGTCCCGGCAGTATCTGCCAGCAGTCTCAATTCTGTTAGCTGGTCTTCTATTCCCCAGGGATTTGGCCCGGGTAGCTCCAGGGCTACCAGAATAGCTCTTTCTCTTTCCCTCTTGGTAGTTATGGGTGGATGTGACAAAAAAACCTCACAATTTTCTCTTTATCTTTGCTAAAATCTCCCCCTCACCCTCATTCACCTCTATCCAGTGGATGCGCCTATCTTTTCGGAACCAGGTTAGCTGTCGTTTAGCATATCTGCGGGTATTACGTTTAAGCAGGCTCTTTGTCTCTTCCAGACCATAACTCCCTTTGAGATAGCCGCAGACTTCCTTATACCCTAATCCCTGCATGGAGACTAAATTCTCATGGTATCCTCGCTTCCGCAGCTTCTTTACTTCCTCTACTAAACCCTGAGAAAACATCCTCTCCGCTCTCTGGTCAATTCTCTGGTATAGGTCCTGGCGAGACCTAACAAGTCCGATCATGACCAGGAAATAGATTTCCCCGTTTTCCTTCTCCCGAGACTGAAGGGACGAAATACATTCTCCTGTCTCTTCATAAACTTCTAAGGCCCGGATTATTCTGACCAGGTCATGGGGATGAATCTTAGATGCCGCCAGGGGGTCAACTTTCTTCAGTCTCTGGTGGAGCGAAGCCGTGCCAAACTCTTCTGATTCCTTCTTCAGTCTTTCTCGCCTCTCGGCACTTGCCATTGGGCCACGGAAAAGCCCATCAACTACTGCTCTCAGATATAGCCCGGACCCCCCTACCAGTAGAGGAATCTTCCCTTTCCTATGAACCTGGGCAATTACTTTCCTGGCTTCTTCCTCAAATTGTCCGGCACTGAACTGGGCATCAGGTTCTATGAGGTCGATGAGATGGTGAGGGATTTTACTTCTAACTTCTCTGGACGGCTTGGCTGTGGCAATGTCCATATACTTATAGAGCTTTCTAGAATCAACCGAGATTATCTCTGCGCCTATGTCCTCAGCTAAAGCTAAGGCAACCTGGCTCTTCCCTACAGCTGTGGGCCCACAGATGACCATGAGAGGTAGTTTCATAACCCACTACTCCTGAGGTATAATCAGAACCTGCCCTAACTTAAGGGAATCGGGGCCCTCCAAGATATCTTTGTTTGCCTCGTATATCCGCCTCCACTTATAAGGGTCACCGTAGATGTGCGGATAGCCAGCAATTTTCCACAAGGTCTCTCCCTTAACCACAGTATGGGTGGTTACTAACTCTTGCTCCATAACTGGGACAGCCTTTGCCCCAGGCCTGCTTTGAATCTGAAGGCTACATCCAGCTGCAAGTATTCCCAACAAAATGATAGCTATTCCCACTACTTTCACAGAACTCACCCCCCTTCATAAGTTAAAGTAAATTATGATGTCTCTTGACATAACTTTATGTATTGCCTTGCCTTACGGACTATATCAATGACGTTCCCAAAGTCTTTGATAATCTTTCCAAAGGCTGATTCTGCTCGCTCATATTTCTTGGTATGGTAGAGCTGAACGGCCTGGTCAAACCGGGCTATAGCCTCACCTCTGTGGTTCTCCCCTGCTCTTTCCTCCTCCAGTCGCCGACGCATCTCTTTGAGTATTTCCCCTATTTTTCTCTTCCTCTCTTCCTCAGGAATGACAGCGGATTTTCTTTCCCTCCTAAGCCCCATCCTTCTAAGCTTGCTTTCCACCGACTTAGCAGTTGTTTTAAATTTCTTAGCCATCTGGGCATTTGTCATCTTTTCAAAATGATTCTTCAGGTATTGTGCTTCTCTCTCAGTCCACTTCCTGGTAGAAGAAGGAGGGGCTTTCCTTCTTACCTTTTTCCGGGGAGTGTGTTCCCTGATAATTCCCAGGCTCTTTTCCTTCTTGCGCACCTCCCCAGGGGTCACCCCAAATTTTTTAGCCAGTTCCTGGATACTCATTTTAGAAGAATATCTCCTCAGAGCCTTTTCTTCACCTTTCGTCCACCGTTTTGCCATTGGCTTAACTCCCTCCGCCGGACTGCTCAATTACCTCTTCGATTATCTTCCCAGCTTTATCTCCTTCACAAGTAGTTATAAATAGTTTCTTTTCCCCCACGCTGTAGGATTCAATCATTACTTGAACCCTGAATCTTAAACAAATCCATAATCCCAACTCTCTAACGGTGACATTATAATTCTTAACCCTGGGTAAAGTCAAGGATATATTCAGATACTGCCAAGGAACTCTATCAATTCAGACTTCCAAATAGCGTCCAGGGACCAACTTCTTTAATTCTAACTTTAATCAATTTACCGACCAGTTCCTCCACACCTTCAAAAATGACTATCTTATTGGTGCGGGTCCTGCCATAGAGCCTAAGCGGAACCTTCTTGCTCGGCCCCTCCACTAAGACTTCAACCTCCTGATTAACTAATCCCTCATTCTTCTTCCCACTTATTTTCTCTTGAAGTTCCTGAAGCCGGTGGAGCCTCTCCTTCTTCACTTCCTCCACAACACCTCCGTCCATTTTAGCGGCCGCTGTTCCAGGGCGATGAGAATACTTGTAGATAAAAGCCCCATCGAATTCCAATTCCTTAACTAAATTGAGAGTATCTTCAAAATCTTCCTCTTTCTCTCCCGGAAAACCAACGATGAGGTCAGTGGTAATACTCACTCCCGGTATTAGCTTGCGGGCTTTCTTGATGAGGTCTTCGTAGAACTCTCTTGTGTATCCCCTGTTCATTCTCTTCAGGATTTTATCCGAGCCGGCTTGAAGCGGAAGATGAAGATGCTCGCAGATTTTCTCTGACTGAGATACTACCCTTAGCATCTCCTCAGTTATATCCCGTGGATGAGAGGTAACGAAACGAATTCGCTCTATCCCATCAATTTTATTTACCCCTTTTAATAAGTCCACAAATCCCGGGTAACTATTCACATTCTGCCCGAGCAGAGTAACCTCCTTGTAACCCTCTTCGGCCAGTCCCTTTATCTCTTGCACAATCTCATCTAAAGGTCTGCTCCTCTCCCTGCCTCTAAGATACGGAACCACGCAATAGGCACAATAATTATTACAGCCCCGCATGATGGACACCCACGTCTTTACCCTTCCATCTCTGGGCAGACGAGAACAGGAGGTAGAATAAGAAAGGATAGCCTCTTCTTTCTCCTTACTATCCCCCCTCACGACGTCTGCCTTCTCCCAATCTGCCTTCCCCACATCTCCCTTTCTTGCATCCGTCTCTCCAACATTTTCCCTTCTTACATCTGCCTTCCCTGTATCTGTCTTTTGCACATCTCCCTTTCTTGCATCCGTCTCTCCGACATCCTTACCCCTAACATCCTTTTCCCCCGCATCCTTATTTCCAACATCCTCTTCCCAAGTCTCCTTCTCCCCTACATCAACTATCCGCCTTCCATCTTTTCTTACTCTGTCCAGCAACCGGGAAATCTCTCCAAAATGATAAGTTCCACAGACTAAGTCAACATAAGGAGCCCTATTTAGGATATTTACCCCCTCCTTCTGAGCCATGCAACCGCAAACCCCCAGTATAAGCTCCGGCCTTTTTTTCTTCAACTGCCCTACCCTACCCAACTCACTCCAGACCCTCTCCTCAGCATGACGGCGCACACTGCAGGTATTAAACAAAATAACATCAGCAGATGGTACATCCCCTGCCATCTCATACCCATCCCCCACCAGCAGCCCCGCCATCACCTCCGAGTCACACTCATTCATCTGACAGCCGAAAGTCCTGATATAAACTTTCGGGGGCGATTTTTCATAACCCTTTTTAAATTCTCGGGTTGGCATTTATTTTTCTCCTCAAAAAATAAAAAATTAAAGGGGGCAAACAAATTAAAAGCAAAAATCTTTTTGTGGGCGATTTTGATGTTTTTAAAAAGCAGATTTAATATAAGTTTTTTAGTCTCTTTGTCCATCACTTTCTTGTTGGGGTCATAGCCTTCTAAAAACTCCTCCACCCTGTTAAGATAGTCCTTTGAACGCTCCCTCTCAATTTCTCTAACTTCTTGCAGAGCAATACGTTTCTTCAGCTCTTCTTCCTCTTGCCTTAGTCCTTCGTTCTTCTGCTTGTATAGTTCCTCACTCAGCAAACTTTCCAAATAGGCGTCGGTTAATTTGGACTGTTTTTCAAGGTTAGTTTTGAGCCTATTTTTGACCTTCTCAAGGTCAGTTTTTGCGCTTTCTGCAAAAACAGGAAAATTCGCCGCGGTCATATTTGTCCATCGGCTTGTCTTAAGCTTATCATTTTTCAATAATGTTTCCAAGATTTCTGCGACTTCTGACTCAATTTCCAGAGATTTAATACCCTTATTCTTACATCTTATAAAACTTGTCTGGTAAGCTGAACACCGATACCATCTCTTCTTTGCACCGGTTCGGTGATTAGAAATAGCAGACCTGCCTAAATATTTATGATTACACTTAGCACAATAAAGAATTCCTGACAAAGGATAATCGCCCGCCTTTTTCTTTATCTCAATTCTCCTGATTTTGAGCTTTTCCTGCGCAAGTTCAAAATCTTCTTCTGAAATCATAGGTTTATGTTTCCCCTGAGCGATTATTATTTTATCCGGGGAATTCTTTATATAGGCATAACCTTTTTTCGTTTTCTTAGTTTTATCATAATGATGTCTATTCCAGACAAGTTTGCCGGCATAAATTCTATTTTTTAAAATATCACCGATCAACTTTGTAGTAAAAATATTTCCTTTCCTATTTCTATATTTCTTCTTCGTTAAGTATTCGGTAATACTACATATACTTTTTCCAGCAAGACACATTGTATAAATAATCTTTACAACATTAGCTTCTTCCTCATCAATCTCGAGAAGTTTCTCTGTTTTATTATATCTATACCCATAAGGCGAATATCTCGCTCCTTGCCAATTACCTTGTTGAACTCCCTTAATCATCCCCGGGAACACTCTCTCAGCAATTCTATTCCTTTCAAACTCAGCAAAACTTCCCAACTGCTGAAACATAAGTTTTCCTGCTGATGTAGTAGTATCAAATGGCTCAGTGGCAGACTTAAAACCAACGCCGTATGAAGATAATTTATCAACAAGATTGAGAAGATCTTTTAGATTCCTGCTGAATCTATCTATCTTGTAAACCAAAACTAAATCAAATTTCTTTTGTTCCGCGTCCTTAAGAAGTTCTTTTAAAGCAGGGCGCTCTGTAGAGTATCCACTTATGCCATCATCTTGATAAGCTCTGAATATTTCAAACCCTTCTCTCTTAGCAAAAGACTTAAGACATTCTCGTTGCACTTCAAGCGAATAGCCTTCTTTTACTTGATCTTCTGTAGAAACTCTTATGTAAATTGCAATCATCATTTCTCCATTCTCCATACTTCCCACTAATCAAAAACCATATTTTTCTTTTCGCAGCTTAAAAGCTTCTTCGCCTCCCTCTATAACCTTTGTAATCTCATTTTTAATTTCTTCAATATCGATAGCCCCTTGCTTTTCAACCACTCCCTTTGACTGATCCCCTGAAATTTTATAACTACAACAAGCTACCAATTCAGCATCACCATTCACAACTATATTAGCGTTATGACTAGCAAAAATTAGTTGTCTTTGCTTTTTGGAAACCCAGATTAACCTGGAGATATCCGAAACCATTTCATTATCTAAATCATCTTCTGGCTGATCAATGACTAAAGGAGGGCCCTCTTGATTTAACAGGGCATTCATAAGCGCTGTAGCTTGTTGCCCCGCTGAAGCATCTGAAAAATCGATATACTCACCTATTCGAGCTTTATACTCAAAATTAGGCAAATCATCTAACTCTACAAGAAATAAATCAATCCAATTCTCAACATTCAGCTTTTCTGACATCCTTTTGATTTCATTAGCTGTAAAACTGATACTATCTAAAATGGGGGTCGAAGGCAAAGCTATTGACGACTCCTCATCTGCTTCAAAATTAGCCAACTGTTCAAATTCCAACAAAATATCATCCCATTGAGCCACAGGATTTGGAGACTCACTTATTTTTACACATAAATCTTCTATTTTATCCTTGCGTATTTTTGCACCAGCTAAAGTATCTTTTAAAGCTTGCTCGAGGATAACAACTCCTTTACCTCTCCCTAAAGATGCCCGTAATGTATCATTCGATAATCTACTCAATGCTGAGCATTGCTTCTCTAAAATATCTCCTCTCTTTTTATGTATATCAAACCATTTTTCTTTAAGTTTTATAAACTTCTCTTCGGGGTCGCCAGCTTTCAGAATGCTTTGTTTCTTATCCAACAAATATTTCTTAATTTCCTTAATACGATTTTCCAATTGTCGAATTTGTTTAATGGTAACCTCTTGTGAACTTGATTTCTGCTTTGCGGCTTCATATTTTTTTCTATGGCTATCGATGGCTGTACTCCACTTATCAATTAAACCATTCAAGTCTCCTATTTCTTTACTCTCTGAACCAACTAAATTATCAATTGTCAAAATCTGTTTATTTATTGCAATAAAAATATCCTCTAACTTTTTCGATATTTTTGAGATAATATCCAAATCAGTCTTAGGTAACTCTAACTCGTTTGAAACTTTGGCAGGTAATCCTTCTACTTTTGATTTTAAATCCTCCAGAGCTTCTTTGACTGTCTGAATTTCCGCCCTCCATCCTTCAATCAACCCATCGGCATCTTCATATACACTGTGAATGGATATTATCTCTCGATCTTTATCAGATATTCCTTTTAAACCTTTCCGTAAATTATCGACCTGTTCAGTCAATGATTTTAGCTCGAGCTCATCCTTCTCTACTTCCTTTTGAATCCTCATTTTCCTTTGCCTTAATTCATAACAATTTCTTACTTCGGAAGATAACTCTTTGAATTTAGAATTGAATTCATTCAGCACTTGACGAATGGGGCTATAAATCAACCTCTTCAACTCTTCAATGCTTACCCCAACACTGCTTAGTTGTTTTTGGCTATACGCTTGAATTGGTAATAAATTTCTAACATCGGACTCTTTACAAAGCTCAAATTCACTATCACCAATTTTAAGAAATATTTCAGTAGATTGTGATCTGCGTCTAATAATATGTGGAACATTATTTTTAACAAATGAAATTTGAATTGTTGAATCAAAAGCCAAGAGAGTTTTTTCAATCAAATTCTTCCTTCTCTCCTGAAACTCAGGAAAATCACTACTTTTAATAAAATCTGGCGGTTGATCACACAACCCCCATCGTAAATATTCTAAAATCGTCGATTTCCCTGTACCACGCCCACCAATTAAAGCGTTATATTGACGATTAAGCTCTAAATAAATAGGTCCCATAAACTTGCTGTTAGAAACATCTACCGAAGTTACATATACAGATGGTAACGCGGGATCTATTTGCGATATTCTTGATTCTTTTGCAAGGCATGCTTGACGTAATGCTTCAGCAGTAGGGATCGCCCACTTAACCCAAGTCGCATGTGTGCCTAAATCATGATGGTCGCGACGCCTATTATCAGATGTTTGAAAAATGCCTAATCTTTTGGGACCATAATGCCTATCTCTCCCACTTAAGATTCTAATATTACCTTCCCCTAATTGCTCATATGAACCATCAAGATAGCCACCCACACATGGCATTTTTTTATAAAAATCATGAAATCCTGAACGTAAAAGCGTAACATTGGTGCTCTCGCTAACATTAGGTAATACAACAAATCTATCTTTTAGGTAATCGTGCTGATTTAATAATTCATATAACTGCTCAAATGACTGAATGCGTTCTAATCTCTCCACTGGCGCTTGTTTATCTTCCGTTGAGTCTGTTTGAGTAATCGCGAGATTATGATGTAAAGTAGGTAATAAATTTACCGGGAAATCACTATCTAAAATCAAAATGGCTTGACACGGTGGTCTCGCAAGTGTCAACTCCATACCAGGAAATACAATTATCCTTTTCTCTGGAGGAATTGGGTTATTATCTTCACCCACCTCATTATCAGCTGCCTCTTTAACATATTTAAAGAAAACTAAATCATGATGATCTGTAATTGCAACGGCATTTAATCCCTTTTCGCGGCAAGCAGCTATGAACTCATCTGCGTATGTTCTCCTCTCAGCGTCAGTAGTAGCACCTTGACCATGCCAATTAATATCACGTGGAGTATGAACTTGAAAATCACATTTGTAAGAATGGGCACCTTTATCCATTTTAATTAACTCCTTTTCAAGGGGAAGCAGTCACAAAGTGACTGCTGGGTGGGCGGGGTATTAAATTTGCTTTTTAAAGGCCGTAAGGCCTGCGGATTGCCTGAAGGGCAAGACGCAAAAACATCAAAATCGCCCACAAAAAGATTTTTGCTTTTAATTTGTTTGCCCCCTTTAATTTTTTATTTTTTGAGGAGAAAAATAAATGCCAACCCGAGAATTTAAAAAGGGTTATGAAAAATCGCCCCCGAAAGTTTATATCAGGACTTTCGGCTGACCTTATATTTCGGCTTTACAAT
>JAGMAN010000120.1 GCA_023130215.1 bacterium | reverse complement strand
TTGATATTGGAATCAACCGGGTTCCAGTTCTGGATGAAAAGGGTAATCCGGTGCTAAATGAGAAAGGCAAGCCGAGGAAGAAGACAGTGGGTGATGTTGTCTTCGAGGAAGCAGCGGAGAAAGCATCCTACATCTCTCCCGTGCCAGGGGGAGTGGGACCGCTGACTACGGCTATGTTGCTGAAGAATACGGTAGAGTGTGCCAAGGCGCGAATTTAGCAGGAGGCAGAGATGATCATACAGGAGCAGAAACCGTTTGATGAGATATTGCAATCTCTGGAAGGAGAGGAGAAAATCTTTTTGGTTGGGTGTAGCCTCTGCGCTACTACCTGTCAGGTAGGGGGAGAGGACCAGCTCAAGGAGATGGAAGGTAAGCTGAAGGAAAAAGGTAAGAGCATAACTGGCTGGATAGTGCTCGACCCGGCTTGCCAGGCTGTCGAAGTCAAAAAGAAATTCCGGGAGCGCAAAGAGGAGATAGAGAAGGCCGATTCAATCCTCGTCATGGCTTGTGGAGGTGGAGCTCAGTCGGTGAGGGAGAATGCAGAGAGAATTAAGATAAATAAGATCGTTCACCCCGGGGTAAATACTCTTTTCCAGGGCGAAATAATCAGGGGTGGACATTTTGAAGAGCGATGCTCCCTGTGCAGTGAGTGCGTGCTTGAGCAGACCGGAACCATCTGTCCCCTTACCCGCTGCACTAAGGGGCTTCTCAACGGCCCTTGCGGAGGGTCTTCAAATGGTAAATGTGAGGTTGACCCTGACAGGGATTGTGCCTGGGACCTCATCTACAAACGTCTAAAAGAGATAGGCCAGTTAGAGAAGATGAGTGAAATCAGAGAGGCTAAGGATTACTCAAAGTTAATGAGACCCCGTAAGTTAATTCTGGAGGGAGATAAAAAATGAAGTTAAGGGAAGCTTTTGAATCGGGCAAATTCGCCCTGACGGCTGAGGTAGCTCCCCCTAAGGGAACCGATCTTGGCCATGTCATGGAAGAGGTAGAAGTGTTTAAGGGGAAGGTGCATGGAGTCAATGTTACTGACTTACAGAGCTCGGTGATGAAGATGGGCTCTTTAGCTGTCTGTCATCTTATCAAGGATAAGGGAGTAGAGCCTGTCTTCCAGATGACCTGTCGGGACAGGAACAGATTAGCACTCCAATCGGATTTACTGAATGCTTCGGTCTTAGGGATAGAGAACGTCCTTTGTCTGACGGGAGATTATACTACACTGGGTGACCATCCTCAGGCCAAGCCGGTGTTTGATTTGGATTCGGTTCAGCTCCTCCAGGCGGCAGTGAAGTTACAGAATGGTGGAGATATGGTTGGCGAGAAGCTGGAGGGCACCCCCAAATTCTTCTTAGGGGCGGTGGTTAACCCGGGAGCTGACCCTCTGGAACCTCAGCTCATCAAGATGGAGAAGAAGATCAAAGCAGGGGCTCAGTTCTTCCAGACTCAAGCTGTGTATGACCCTTCGCTCTTTGGGCGCTTTATGAAAGAAGCCTCTAAATTCAAGGTGCCGGTCATGTTGGGGATCGTCATGCTCAAATCAGCCGGCATGGCTAAATATATGAACGAGAATGTAGCCGGGGTCTTTGTCCCGGATAATCTGATAGCGGAGATGAAAGAGGTGCCAAAGGAAGATCGTCCCAAGAAGAGCGTTGAGATTTGTGCTCGCCTCATTAAAGAGATGAGGGATATGTGCCAGGGTGTCCACATCATGCCTCTTGGCTGGGGGAAATATGTCCCGGCCATCTTAGATGCCGCTGGACTATAGGAGGATGTAGAATTGCCCAAAATAATCGTGATTGGTGCTGGGTCAGGCGGGTATGTGGCCGCTATCCGTGCAGCACAGCTTGGCAGTGAAGTTACGGTCATCGAGAAAAGCGAGCTTGGTGGCACCTGCCTCAATGTGGGATGCATACCAACTAAAGCCCTGCTGGCTTGCGTAGCACTTCTCTCTGCCATTAATAATGCTTCTAAATTCGGAATAACGGTGGGTGATGTATCCCCTAATTTCTCCGAGATGATGGCTCGTAAGGAAGGAATAGTTACCGGACTTCGTAAGGGAGTAGAGTATTTATTTAAGAGTAAGAAAATTACTCTCGTTAGAGGAGCAGGAAAAATTTTAGAGCCAGGAAAGGTAGAAGTGACTAAAGGAGATGGGTCAAAGGAGGAGGTATCCGCCGACAGGATTATCATTGCTACTGGCTCCCAACCGGCCAGGCCAAACATATTTCCGTTTGATGGGGAGAGAGTGATTACCAGTGAAGAAGCTCTCTCGTTAAAGGAAGTCCCTGAGAGTCTTCTCATTGTGGGGGCAGGGGCTATCGGAGTTGAGTTTGCCTGCATATTTTGTTCTCTTGGAACGAAGGTGACGATGGTTGAGATGCTTCCTCAGGTTATTCCCACCGAAGACAGTGAGATTGCCCGGGAGGTGGAGAAGTGCCTTAAGAGGAAACGCATAGGAATTTACACCGGGACGAAGATTGAAAAAGTTGAAGCGACCCACTCTGCGGGTAGGCGAAGCCATCCCTTTAGGGGTACCTCCAAGT
>JAGMAN010000012.1 GCA_023130215.1 bacterium | reverse complement strand
GATGAATGGTGGGTATTTAGACTTCGAAAGACCGATTGTGGAACTGGAGCGCAAGATAGAAGAACTGCGCAAGTTTACCTCCTTGGAAGAGATGGACCTCGGGGACGGAATCGGAAAGTTAGAGCGAAAAGCGGCAACATTAAAGAGGGAGATATTCGGAAACCTCACCCCCTGGCAGAGGACTCAATTAGCTCGCCATCCCCTGCGACCTTATAGTCTTGATTATATAAATCTCTGCATGGAAGATTTTCAGGAACTACGCGGGGACCGCATTTTCTCTGATGATGAAGCCATTGTCGGCGGGTTAGCAAAACTAAACGGATATTCTATCGTGGTCATTGGACATCAAAAAGGCAGGGATACCAAGGAAAACCTGAGACGCAATTTCGGTATGTCCCATCCGGAGGGTTACCGCAAGAGCCTGAGGCTGATGAAGTTAGCCGAGAAATTTAGTTTTCCGGTCATCACCTTCATTGACACTCCGGGAGCCTATCCCGGGGTAGGAGCGGAGGAGAGGGGACAGGCTGAGGCCATTGCTGAGAATTTAAAGGAAATGTCCTGCCTGGAGACCCCCTTAATCAGTGTAGTTATTGGGGAAGGAGGAAGTGGGGGAGCCCTTGGATTGGGAGTGGGAAATAGAATTTTAATGTTAGAGAATGCTATTTATTCAGTAATCTCCCCGGAGGGATGCGCCGCCATCCTCTGGAAGGATAGGGCTCGGGCCAAAGAGGCGGCCCAGGCTTTGAATTTAACCGCCCAGGATTTATTGAGATTGAGAATAATAGATGAGATTGTCCCTGAGCCCTTAGGGGGATGTCATCGTGATTATGAAAGAGCCGCTTCCAACATTAAGAAAGCCTTAAAGAGAAATTTGGAGGACATGAGCAAACTTTCTAAGAGAGAGTTAGTGGAAGGGAGATATAAGAAGTACCGCAGAATAGGAGAATTCTTGGAAGATTGAGGAGGCTATCTTGACAAAAAGTGCCTCTTAAGGGTATAATTAGCGTCAGGAAAAGGGAACGGTGGATTCCTCATTTGAGGAGGCAACTTTTATTATGAAAAAGCATCAATACTTGGGGAGCATTTTACTTGAGAAGGGCGCAGTTGGGGAGAAGGAGCTGGCTGAAGCTTTAGAAGAGCAGCGCAATAGTGGGGAGAGCTTAGGAGGCATTCTCTTAAGACATGGATATGTAAGTAGTGAAGCTTTATGTGAAGCCCTGTCCATCCAATTTGGCATGGAGAGGGTCAATCTTTCCGAGTACCAGGTAGAAAAGGAAGTTATAAATAAGATTCCTGCCTCCCTGGCCAAACGTCATAAGATCCTTCCCTTAAAAATGGATGATAATATCCTCACTGTGGTCATAGCCAATCCCTTAAATCTTCCCGTTTTAGATAATCTCAGAGTGATGTTAGGCTGTGAGTTGGAAGGAGTTCTGGCCACTGAAGAGGAAATAAACTCGGCTTTGGACAAATACTACGGAGCAGACCAGGAGAGTGTTGATAGCATGATTGAGGAGATAGACGAACGGGATGTAACCTTCGTTGGGGGAGAGGAAGAGGCAGATAGTGGGGGAGAGACGGAAGATGAGGCCCCGGTGATTAAGTTAGTCAGTCTCATCATCTTAGAAGCCTTCCGTCAGCGAGCCAGCGACATCCATATAGAACCTCTCCAGAATCGGTTCCGGGTCAGGTATAGAATAGATGGGGTTTGTCGTGAGGTTCCGGGACCACCCAAAAGACTGCAAGGTTCGGTCATCTCCCGGGTTAAGATCATGGCCGGAATGGATATCGCTGAGAAACGTCTTCCTCAAGATGGGAGGATAAAGCTGAATCTGTTGGGTAAGGAAGTGGATTTACGGGTCTCTACCCTTCCCGCTCTTCATGGGGAGAGCGTTGTCTTGAGAATACTTGACAAGTCAAGCCTTCTTTTAGACTTGGGAGATTTGGGCTTCCTGGAGGAGGATAAAAAGAGATTCCAAAGTGTGCTGGCTTTGCCCAATGGAATAATCCTGGTCACCGGACCTACTGGAAGCGGGAAGACGACCACTCTTTATGCCTGTTTAAATAAGATGAATAAGCCCGATAAGAAATTAATTACGGTGGAGGAGCCAGTGGAATATCAGTTAAGCGGCATCAATCAGACCCAGGTTAAACCAGAGATTGGATTAACCTTTGCCAAAGTCTTGAGGGAGATGTTAAGGCAGGCACCGGATATCGTCATGGTGGGGGAGATTCGGGATTTTGAGACGGCAGAGATTGCAATCCGTGCGGCTCTCACCGGACACCTGGTTTTCTCTACCCTTCACACAAACGATGCGTCCGGGGCCATGACCCGGTTGGTGGATATGGGAGTAAAGCCCTTCTTAGTAGCTTCCTCTATCCAGGGAGTTATGGCTCAGAGATTGGTTCGTGTCATCTGTCCTGACTGTAAGGAGCCATATCAACCGCGACGCGATGAGTTAATGGAGCTTGGTCTTTCTCCTGAGGATGTCTCCGGTTTGGAATTTTATCAGGGCAGGGGTTGCCGGGAGTGCAGCAAAACAGGCTATCGGGGTAGAGTGGCAATATTTGAGGTTCTGTTGATGAGCGATCCCATTCGGGACCTGGTCTTAAATGGAGCATCCAGCACCGAAATCAAGGAAAGAGCGCGCCAGTTGGGAATGAGGACCTTAAGGGAAGATGGCTGGCAGAAGGTATTCAAGGGGATAACAACCATTGATGAAGTTGTCCGGGTTACGCAGACGGACATTGAATAATACAACAAAGTAGCGAGTAGAGAGTAGCCTGCCTGGCGGCAGACAGGCAAGTAGCGAGATGGGAAGAAAAGAGATAAAAACAGTGAGGGATATTTGATATGGAGATGAGCGAGCTTTTGAGCATTGTGGTGGAGCGGGGCGCTTCCGACTTACATTTAACGGTGGGTAAACCGCCTGTCCTAAGAGTGGATGGGGCTCTGGATGTGCTGGACTTTGAGCCCCTGACTGGCGATGATACTCAAACACTGATGAAGTCGATTACCTCCGCTTCTCATCAGCAGAGGCTTCAGGAGAAGGGAGGGGCAGATTTTGGATTTGCCTTTGGAGACTTAGCCCGCTTCAGGGTAAGTGTTTTCAAAGAAAAAGGGCAGATCGGGCTTGCCTTGAGGCAAATCCCTTCCAAACTGTTGACTTTTGAGGAGATAGGTCTTCCTCCCACCATTAAGGAGCTTCTCTACAGGCCAAGGGGGCTAATTTTAGTCACCGGGCCTACCGGCTGCGGGAAGACGACTACCCTGGCCACTATGGTTGACTTCATTAACCGGGAGCGAGACTGCCACATAATCACCGTTGAAGACCCAATTGAGTATTACCATGAACACCGGAAGTCAGTGGTCACCCAGAGGGAGTTAGGAGTTGATGTTCCCTCTTTCTCTGAGGCCATAATCAGGGGACTTCGTCAGGACCCGGATGTAATCTTAGTGGGGGAGATGCGAGATTTAGCCACCATGCAGGCAGCCATCACTGCCGCTGAGACCGGACACTTAGTTTTTGCTACCCTTCATACCACCGGGGCAGCTCGAACAGTAGATAGAATCATCGATGCTTTCCCCACTGAGCAACAGGAGCAGGTGAGGATGCAGGTCTCCGTCTCCATTTTAGCCATAGTTTCACAGCTATTGCTTACCAAGGCCGAGGGTCGGGGCCGGATTGCTGCCTTTGAGATAATGGTGGCCACTCCGGCCATCCAGAATCTGATAAGGGAGCGTAAGACCTATAATATTCCTTCCGCCATCGAGACCGGAGCCAAGTATGGTATGAAGACACTGGACCAGTACCTCTATGAACTTTACCAGAGAAAGTTAATCACTTATGAGGATCTAATGAGCAGGTCTTACGACCCAGCTGCCATTCAGGCAAAATTAGAGGGTTGACGCATGGTTACTATTACTCATCGATTCCTGGGTGAGATTCTGAAAGATAAGGGTCTCATTAACGATAAACAATTGGAAGTGGCCCTGGAGAAACAGAAAGAGAATGGACAGCTCTTAGGGCAGGTCCTGATAGATTTAGAGTTTGTTAAGGAGGAGGATGTCCTGAAGTCTTTAGGGGAACAGACGAACATGCCCTCGGTCAATTTAAATGAGTTAGAGATAAGCCGGGATGCTATTGACCGGGTCTCTGCTTCCATCGCTCGCATCTATAAAATTATGCCCATTAGTTGGAGCGACAATACCCTGACCGTGGCCATGGCCGATCCTATGAACGTCTACACCCTGGATGACCTTCGCTTCATGTTGGGCTGTGAGCTGAAGGGAGCCGTCAGCACTGAGGAGGCAGTTAATAAAGCCATAGAGAGATATTATGGAGCGGAGATGGAATCCATGGGGGACCTCCTGGAGCAGATTGGGCAGGAGGGAGCGATAACTGAGATAGAAGAAGAGGAAGGAGGGGCTGATGTCCAGCAACTTCAGGAACTGGCCGAGCAAGTTCCGGTAGTGAAGCTCCTTAATTTAGTCCTCATGGAAGCTATCAAGAACAGAGCCAGCGACATTCACTTTGAACCATTTGAAGATCAATTCAAGATCCGTTATCGAGTGGATGGGACGCTTTATGAGATGGTTCCGCCTCCAAAACACTTGAGTCTGGCTCTCACTTCCAGGATAAAGGTCATGTCCAATTTAGATATCGCTGAGCGTCGACTTCCCCAGGCTGGCAGGATCCAGCTCAACATGGGTGGCAGAGAAGTGGATCTCAGGATTTCTACTCTGCCCACTGTCTTTGGAGAAAGTGTAGTAATGAGGGTTTTAGACCGCTCTGTGGTCATGCTTGCCTTGGATCAGGTGGGTATGCAGGCCGATGATTTGAGCAGATTTGAACAGCTGATCCGCAAACCCAATGGAATAATCTTAGGTACTGGTCCGACGGGCTGCGGGAAGACAACTACATTATATTCAGCTCTCAAAGTTCTGAATAGCCCTGATGTGAAGATAATTACTACCGAGGACCCGGTGGAATATAATATCCCTGGAATCATGCAGGTCCAGATTAAGGAGGCGATTGATCTCACCTTCGCTAAGTGTCTGCGACATATTCTGCGCCAGGACCCTGACATCATTTTAGTAGGTGAGATTCGAGACCTGGAGACAGCCGAGATTGCTATCCAGGCTTCTCTCACAGGCCATTTGGTCTTAAGTACTCTACATACTAACGATGCTCCCTCCACCGTAACCCGTCTTATTGATATGGACATAGAGCCCTTCATGCTAACTTCCACAGTGGAGGCAGTTTTAGCTCAACGCCTGGTGCGAACTATCTGTCAGAACTGCAAGGAGCCTTACCAGCCGGATGAGAGAGAACTTCAGGAGATTGGACTGAGTGTTGAAGAGACAGCCGATAAGACCTTTTATAGAGGCAGGGGATGTGACCTTTGCGACAAACGGGGTTATAAGGGAAGAACAGGCATCTTTGAGCTGCTTATTATAAATGAGGATATCAGGGTGTTGATCATTGAAAAAGCACCGGCCAAAGATATTCGGGTCAAGGCCATGGAGCATGGAATGAGGACAATGCGAGATGATGGACTGGAGAAGGTTTATCATGGAATCACTACTATTGAGGAGATAGTTAAGGGCACTCAACTATTCGCTTAACCTGGAGGTGAGGCTATGCCAGCATTCAATTATGTAGCTACTGATGCCCGGGGAAAAGAGGTCCGGGGAGTAGTGGAGGCAGAGACCCAGGCTTTAGCTATCAACCAGGTGCGGGAGATGAAATTCTTTCCTCTTCGGGTGACTGAACGGAGAGTTAGAAGAGCTAAGGCTCGTCCCGGCCCGAAGGGGGGAGGAGGTATGCAAATGCAGATTAAGATTCCCTTCCTCACCGGCAGGGTCCGTTCCAAGCAGCTTACCCCTTTCACCCGGCAGCTATCCACCCTTATTGATGCTGGTCTTCCCCTTGTTCGCAGCCTCGGCGTTCTTAGAAATCAGATGAAGCCCTGTGCTTTGAAAGACATATTGGGAACGGTGGCCCAGGATGTGGAGGGAGGGAGCACTTTCTCCGAGGCCCTGGCCAAGCATCCCAGGGTCTTCTCCAGGCTCTTCATCAATATGGTCCGGGCGGGTGAAGTGGGGGGAGTGTTGGACAAGGTGCTACAACGTTTATCTGAATTTGCTGAGAAGAGCGCTGCCCTTATAAGAAAGATAAAGGGAGCTATGGTCTATCCAACACTGGTTATAGTCGTCATCGTCGGTGTTCTAATAGTCATCTTCAAGTTCGTCATGCCAACTTTCATACAAATGTTCTCGGAGATGGAACAGGAGCTCCCAGGGACTACGCTATTTCTGATAAAGGTCAGCAACTTCGTTCAAACAAGCAAGGTCTTGCTTATCCCGGCAGTTATCGTGGCCGTGGCAATCCTATTTAAGATTATCAAAAAGACCGGGAAGGGAGGTTATGCTATTGATAAGATTAAATTGAGGCTTCCTATCCTCGGACCGCTGACCCAGAAGATGGTGGTAGCCAGATTCAGCCGAATCCTGGGAACTTTGATCTCCAGTGGGGTGCCCATACTTCAGGCCTTAGCCATCACCAAGGAGACGGCTGGGAACGAGGTGGTGGCCAGAGCAGTGGCTAATGTTCACGATAGTATCCGGGAAGGGGAATCCATTGCCGGGCCCTTAGAATCCAGCGGCGCCTTTCCACCTTTAGTCAGCAATATGATAGATGTGGGGGAGGAGACAGGAAACTTAGACCAGATGCTAATGAAAGTGGCTGACACATATGATGATGAGGTGGATGTAGCTGTGACCGGCCTGACTTCAATCATGGAACCAGTCCTCATCATATTTATGGGAGTTATCGTCGGCTTTATTGTCATCTCTCTCTTCCTGCCGCTGATTGGGATGGCTATGCAGATGGGGTAGAATGGAGAGATTATGGTGTCCGGGAAGATTTTGGTAGTGGATGACGAAGAGAATATGCAGAAGAGCTTGAAAGCCCTCCTCGGCAGGGAGGGATACGAAGTTAAGCTCGCCTCTAACGGGGAGGAGGCCATTAGACTGGCCGGGGATGAGACTTTCCCTATCCTCATAACCGATCTTCGCATGGATGGGATGGATGGCATGGATACCTACCGGGCCATTAAGGAGCAAAGTCCTCAGACTTTGGCCATCATTATCACCGGACACGCCAGCCTAAAATCAGCCATTGAGGCCATTCGCTTGGGAGCCTATGACTATTTAGTTAAGCCGTTTAAACCTGACGAAATCCTCTTCACAGTCCGAAGAGCTTTAGAGCACCAGCAGTTAGTTGAGGAGAATGTTCACCTTCAGGGGGAGTTAGGAGAAAAGTTTCGGTTCGCTAATATAATTGGAAAATCGGGCCCCATGGAGGAAGTCTTTCAGTTGGTGAGAAAGGTGGCAGTCTCAAATGTGACTGTGCTCCTTAGAGGAGAAAGTGGCACCGGAAAAGAGTTAGTCGCCCGAGCCATCCATTACAACAGTCGCCGTAGCGAAAAGAGGTTCATCGGGGTAAGTTGTGGCGCGCTTCCGGAAACGCTTTTAGAGAGTGAACTCTTTGGCTATGAGAAAGGAGCCTTTACGGGAGCGCTGAAGCGAAAACAGGGTTTGTTTGAAGTAGCTGATGGAGGGACTATCTTCCTGGATGAGATTGCAGATCTTTCCCTCTCCACTCAGATGAAGCTCCTGCGGGTTCTTCAGGAACAGGAGTTCCAGCGGGTGGGAGGCACTGAGCTTATAAAAGTGAACCTGAGGTTGATTAGTGCTACTAATAAGGACCTGGAGCCTGCGATAAAGGATGGTTCGTTCCGGGAAGAGCTTTACTACCGGGTGAATGTCGTCTCCATCTCGCTTCCACCTTTACGGGAGAGAAAGGAGGATGTCCCCCTCTTAGTCCGGCACTTTTTGAAGAAGCATCAGGCTGACAACACGAAAGAGTGCTGCAAGCGTAAGAAAGTTGCCCCAGAGACAATGGGACTTTTAATGGCCTACCATTGGCCGGGAAATGTGCGTCAGTTAGAGAATGTTGTGGAGAGAGCTATTGCCCTCAGCAATAGCAGTGTTATTTCGGAGAATGACCTTCCTTCTCAAATTCGCCACAACTCCCAACTGCTTTCAGACGAGCTAATCCCAGGCTTCCCCGACCAACTGGGTAATCTAACGTTTCAAAAGGCCCGAGAAAATTTCGAAAAGCAGTTCCTCCAGAGAGCTATACTGAAAAATAGAGGTAATGTCAGTGCTACTTCCCGGGAGATAAAGCTGAGTCGGCGCCATTTCTATGAAAAGATGAAATCCTATCATATCGATCCCAGGAAAACTTCTTGACCGCAATGAAGAGTTCTCCCTTTACCAAACTCAGTGACTTAGCTTATTTAATTGTTCTCAGCCTGCTTATCATTTTTCTCGTTCTCGCTCTGGCCAGTCTCTGCCCCCCGCGGGGGGGGAAAGATATTCCACACGGGCGGCTGCTTTTAGCTGTGCTCCTGTTTGGCCTGGGATACTTATCCTGTCTCTATCTATCCAGGCTGATATTCAGTCCATTGAAGAGGCTGATTGGCCGCTCAAAGGGAAGAGAAACTGTTAGGGCCGGTTCATCCTTGAGGGAGTTGATGGAGGACCTTAGAGTCTCTCGAGAGGAAGCAAAGAAGTGGAATCAGGAGTTAGGGCAAATGGCTTCATCTATTGCTCATGAGATAAGAAACCCATTGGCGATTATTTCCACTGCAGGAGGCTACCTTAAAAAGGTGGCTGTTAGTCCTAAGCCATTAGGTGGGAGTGAATCCTCTCAAGTCCAGGAGCAGTTAGGAATTATAGATAGGGAAATAGGGCGAGTGGGCAAGATCGTTGACGGCCTTCTGCGCTTCTCCCGGGCCTCAACTTCTCCCTCTCATCCTGAATTAGTTAATATAAATGAAATGGCGGAAGAAGCTTTATCTCAACTTAGCCAGGGCGGAGGTCTCCAGGGGGGAATAGAGGTGGCCAAGAACTTTACCCCTTCTCTTCCCGGAGTCCGAATTGACCCGGCTGAGCTTCAACAGGCATTTCTAAATATCATTCAGAACGCCTGCCAGGCCATGCCTAATGGTGGAGATTTGACCATTGCCACCAGGCTTGGAGTTGAACCTAACTGCCTTGAAATTAGTTTCACCGATACTGGCTGTGGTATCGCTGAGGAAAATATGGAGAAGGTCTTCCAGCCATTCTTTACCAGCAAGAATTTTGGAGAGGGCACTGGCCTTGGGTTAGCTATCGCAGAAGGCATTGTGAAACGAGCCGGTGGAAAGATTAAGGCGGAAAGCAAGCCTGAAAAAGACACCGTTTTCACCATTTATCTCCCCATATAAAAAAATCCATTTGAGCAGATTTGCTTGACAAACAGATAATTTGGTGGTA
>JAGMAN010000119.1 GCA_023130215.1 bacterium | reverse complement strand
CGAGCTATCTTCTGATCACTTAGTGGATGGTGAGAATCTTCCTTCTCTATGAGCTCTCGAATCTTAGTCTTGAGACTAACTTTGGAGATGGATTCACTATTGGCCACAGGAACTTCACGGCTGAAAAAATATTTCAATTCAAATAGGCCCTGAGGAGTCTCAATATATTTATTGGTAGTCACTCGTCCCACCGTGGATTCATGGACCCCGATCTCATCGGCCAGCTCCCGCCTGGTGCAGGGCTTTAAGTATTCTACTCCTCTGTCTAAAAATTCCCGCTGTTTTTTCACGATACTTTCGGCTACCTTTCGGACAGTTCTACGGCGCTGTTCTACGCCCTTAATCACCCACATAGCGGATTTAAATTTCTCCAGGAGATACTTCCGGGCATTCTGGTCTGGATTGCTCTTCTTCATTAGCCTCTGATAGGTGGAACCAACTCGAAACCGTGGCAGATCCTCATCGTTAATTATGATCCGGTATTCATTATCCACTTTCTTTAAAATGAGGTCAGCAACAATTGGTTGGCTCCTTTCTGAGGAGAAACTTCTTCCTGGCTTTGGTTCCAGGCTGGCTATCACCTTGGCCGCTTTCTTTATCCTCTCCAGACTGACAGCTAAGGACTCAGCTATACGGGGATACTTTCTCTTCTCCAGGTCTTTCAAATGCTGGCTGATGATCTTAGCGGCCAGGGTTCCCTGCTTCTTTAGACCCCTAAGCTGTGTGAGCAGACATTCTCTTAGGTTCCTGGCTCCCACTCCCGGCGGATCGAAAGCCTGAACCATAAAGAGAACTTTCTCTACCTCCTGGTTACTGACCAATAAGGTTTTGGCCATTTCCTCCACCGAGGCCTGTAGATAGCCATTGGTGTCGATGTTTCCGATTATCACCTCTCCTGTCTTCACCTGCTCAGTGGAGGAGCTGGAGAGATGAAGTTGACGAAGGAGGTGGTCTTGAAGGGAGAGCGGCCTGACGATGGAAGTTTCCCTGAAACGACGCTTCTCCTCATCAATCTCAACCCTTCCTAAGGCATTGGCATCCCGAAGATACTCATGCCATTCCTGGTCGAACCGGGAGATACGCTCCATCTCCTCCTGCACATCTGGCTCATAATCTTCTTTCTTCAGTTCAGCCAAACCTTGCTCTTCGGAGAGAGATGGTTCTATCTCCTCTACTTCTTCCAGGACTGGATTCTGGATTAGCTGTTGTTGGAGGAATTGTCTCAGTTCCATCAGGGGGAGCTGAAGCAGGTAGATAGCCTGTTGCATCTGAGGGGAAAGAACTAACTTCTGGACCTGTTTCTGCTCTAATTTGAACTCTGGCGCCATCATATTTCCCCTGTCGTCGTTACTATACCACATTTCGGCTAAGTTTGTCAATACTTGAAAAATATTGTGATATGGTATATAATCAAAAAACAAGGGGGTAGGGAAATGAACAGGGAACCAGTAGTGGCTGGACAATTTTATCCTGGTGAAGAGGCGGCTTTGCAAGAGCAGATTAAGAACTTTATTGATGAAGGAGCTAAGAAAGAGGAGGCTTTAGGAACAGTTCTGCCCCATGCTGGATATATCTACTCCGGGAAAGTGGCTGGAGCAGTCTACTCCCGGTTGATTCTCCCGGAGAAATTTGTCATTATTGGACCAAATCATACTGGTCAGGGAAGACCTTTCTCCATTGTGGTTAAAGGGAGGTGGAAGACTCCCCTGGGTGAAGTGGAGATAGATTCTGACCTGGCAAAAGAGATTCTGGCTTTCAGCCAGAATCTGGAAGGTGATGAAAAAGCGCATTCTCAGGAACATTCCATAGAGGTGCAGATTCCCTTTTTACAATATTTAACTGGCGATTTTCGTTTCGTTCCCATCATCCTTTCTGGGGGAGATCTTGCTACCTGCCGGGAGATAGGCGGAGCCATAGTTAGAGCCATTAAGGCTAAGGATGAAAAGGTAACCATCATAGCCAGCTCGGATATGACTCATTATGAATCGCAAGAGAGTGCTGAGCGAAAGGATAGGCAGGCCATAGAGGCAATTCTGCAGTTGAATGAGGAGGAGCTACTGAAGAGAGTGAGGGATTTAAATATCTCCATGTGTGGATATGCCCCGGTAGCGACTATGCTCAGTGCCGTTAAGCAGTTGGGAGCAAAGCGGGCAGAGCTTGTCCGATATATGACTTCAGGTGATGCAAGTGGTGACTATAGTGCCGTAGTTGGTTATGCGGGAGTTGTGGTGAAGTGAAGAAGACAAGAAAGACAATGGGAGAGGAATTATGGAGAAAAGCAAAGTCCGGGCTAAGAAGAAAGTAGATGAGGCATGGAAAGCAAAGGTAAAGGGAGACAAAGTAAAGGTAAAGGAAGATAAGGCAGAAGTAAGGGGAGAGAAAACAGAGGAGAAAATAAAGGAGGGTAAGGAGGAAGCCGAGCCGAAGGGACCCCTTTCTGAGCCCGACTTCAGTAGCTTTGTCTCAGGACTTGGGATGCAGGCCCTGATGCTCTTAGGAGAGCTTACTGACCCGAAATCTAAGGAAGCAAAGCCTGATTACGAACATGCAAAATATACCATTGATCTTATTGATATGCTTAAAAAGAAGACAGAAGGGAATTTGACCGAGGAAGAATCTCATTTAGTTGAGAATCTTCTCTATGACCTTCGGATGAAGTATGTCAAGGCAATTAAGTATGTATAGCCTGGAAAGGGGCGAATTCAAGTTTTACCTAAGTGCGTCTTAGCGCATCTTATGTCTTTGCTTAAAGGAGGGAATGACGATGAGAGGCTCTCTTAAGTCATTTTTCTGTTCGGGTATTGATATGAAGGTTTCTGTGACCTTCCACCTGCTCTTCATTTATTTGGGGTTGATGTTGCTGGTTGGTTGTGCCACCAGCTACAACCCGGTTACTGATAAGCAGGAGAGAATTCTTTACAGTCGAGAGAAAGAGATCGCCATTGGTAAGGCAGTAGCTAAAAGGATAGAGAAGAAATACAAACTCTGTGAGGAGAAAGCCCAGTATGTGGAATGGATGGGGAAGAAGGTAGCCTTTGCCTCCGACAGGATTGCTCTCCCTTATACTTTCAAGGTCATTGATGACTCCGAGCTCAATGCCTTCGCTTTGCCAGGGGGGCCGGTTTATGTTACCAGGGCCTTATTGGAAAAGGCAAATGAGGATGAGCTGGCCTGCGTCCTTGGACACGAAGTGGCCCATATCTGTGCCCGGCATGGGGTGAAGAAGCTCCATGCTTATAAGCTCTACACCTTTCTTATCATTGCTCTTCTATCTAAGGAGGAGACCAGGGACGCAGGAGCATTCACAGCTCAGGCCTTTAACCTCATTGCCCTGGGATACAGTCAGGAGGATGAACTTTTAGCCGATGAGAAGGGAATGACCTATGCTCATAAGGCAGGCTTCCATCCCCGGGGGATGATAACCTTTCTTGAGAAGTTGAAAGAAGAGAAGAGGAAGAAAAAATTAACCAGCAGTTGGCTCTCTACCCATCCTCCCCTTTTAGAAAGGATTACTGCCCTGGAGGGTCACATAAGTAATCTCTCTGATTCAGAGAATAAGAGGGAACGGAATACACATCATAACC
>JAGMAN010000118.1 GCA_023130215.1 bacterium | reverse complement strand
TTACCCTCTGGCAGGGGTAGATACTCACGAACTGAATCAATTCCCATCATTCTTGAAATTTTCTCATGAAGATCAGATATTACTATTGATTCTCCTGTCGCAATATTGTAGACAGCGCCTTTCAAAGGAGATTTCCTCTCCATAGCCATAACATTTGCATTTACTATATTCTCAACATAGATCATATCTCTGGTTTGCTTTCCATCTCCCAACAACTGGGAACTGCCATTTTGACGAATCTGGTTAATTACAATAGTCACTCCTCCCGGATGAGGAAGGTCTGCACTCTGGCGTGGACCAAAAACATTGAAATACCTCAAAGAGACCGTATCAAGACCATATAGTTGTGAAAAAAGTCTCATGTAGTTTTCTCCAACTACTTTTTCTAAGGCATAGGGAGAAGCCGGATTCAAAGGATAACTCTCCTTAACGGGAAGTTTCTTGCAAAATCCATAGACAGCGGCACTTGAAGAAAAAATTACCCGGCGAACTTTTTTCTTTGCGGCAATCTTCAGCAAACCAATGGTGGCCATTATATTCTGTTCGGCGCTCCAGAAGGGGTCTTCAAGGCTACGATTGACAGAACTCTGAGCGGCCACATGAAAGATGAACTCACTCTTTCTCACACTCTTTTCCAGCAGACCCGGGTCAGAAATATCCCCTTCAATGAAATTAACCTTCGGTAAAACCGGCTCAATATTCTTAATGTTTCCTGTGGACAACCGGTCAACTACGGTTACATCATGACCCAACTTAACTAACTTTTCTACTAAGTGAGAGCCTATGAATCCTACCCCACCTGTAACAAGAACTTTACTCATAATTATAAAACCTCCTCAATTAGGGACACAGCCCATTTTCTAAATTCCCTTTAATTTTACATTTTACTCATAGCGTAGAGCCTGGATAGGATCTAAACGGCTGGCCCCAACGCCTTGCGCAGCCCAATCTCCCGGGTCCGCTCTGTCACGGAGACGAGCATGATATTCATAATACCTATGCCGCCCACCAAAAGCGAGACACAGGCAATAGAACCTAAAAGCCAGGTCATCGTCTAAGTTGTGCTGGAGATGGCTTCTTGAATCTCAGCCATGTTACGGATCCGAAAGCTGTCCTCCCTCTCCGGCGTCAGCCGATGCCGCCGGATAATCAACTGACGGATATCTTCCTCAACCGTCTCCTTGTCCTTTTCGACCTCTACCGGGGTGAAGGAGTCTCTTTGTGAGCCGGTCAACCATATCCTCTTTCTCTTTTTTGACGATTGACAGGGTCTCCTCGTGATGCGTTATCCGCTCGCTCGCTATGCGCGTAGCTATGTCATTCGCTTTACCCTTGTAGCCTTGTATAATCTCCTGAATTTCCTCGGCCGTCGGCTTTTCCTCTCCCTTTCTGGCCGCCCGTACAGCTTCTCTAATTTCTTGCCTCAAGGCCTTAGTCTTTTCCCTCAACGCCTTCAGGGCCTTCCTGTGTCGCTGGAACTCTGCCTGCATCGCTTCGCTACGCATGCCGTAACCTTTGCCTGGACCTATCTCGCCTCCCCTTCCTCTTCTTCCCCTCAGTCCACCCCTTCCTTCCTCCTCAGGATGAACATAGGCTAAGCCTGAGGCAAGGAGAAGAGAAGTGAGAATTGCTACTCCTACCAACTTTCTCATAGAAAAACACCTCCTTCCTCGTCCTGGGGCTCATTTAGCATCTCCTCGGTTACCATCGTTTCCAGGATAATTTCCTCAGCAAGTTCGTCCATCATCTCCTTCAAATCTATCTCCCAATCATCAATCATCTCAAATTCTTCCCGGGCCAGAGTAGGTAGACTTGGACCTCTGCCAGGGCGAGGGGAAAGATAGAGAGAAACAAAGACCAGTAAGATAGCGGCTGTGGCTAAGGCGGCCAAGCAAGGAAATAGTTGGGGATAAAAGATCGGCTTTCTCTTAATAGATTCCTGCTCTCGCACCCTCCTCCAAAAATTGGTCTTAAAATGGGAAGAGGGTTCTATGTCTTTCCACTCACTGAGCATTTCCCAGGACTGCCGCAGAAGCTCTCGCTCCCGGCTGCAACTGGAGCAGTCTTTCAGGTGAGCCTTAATCTCCAACTGCTCTTTCTCATCCATCTCACCATCCAGAAAGGCCGACAGGTGCTTTCTTACCCCACTACATCTCATTTCCTTCCTCCCACCTTTATAAACACCAAAATGTGAAAAAAGTTTCGCTCTATTTTTTCTCAAGGTAGGGAGCGAGCCTCGCCTTCAGCGTTACCTTGGCCCGGTGAAGGCGAAGCTTTACTGCAGTCACTGAGCATCCCATAACCCTGGCTATCTCACGATAAGGAAGATTGTCATATTTAGCTAAAACCACCACCATTCTCTGCTTTGGTGGTAAAGAGTCAATTGATTCCTTAATCAGCTTTTGGAGCTCTTTTCTTTCTAAAAGGACATCCGGCCTTGCCTGAGCGGGGGCTGGAATGTCTCTCAGCACCTTTCCCTCTTCCGTCTCTACGAGGCTATCCAAGGAAACCACGGGATGACGTCTCTTCCCTCTTAATCTATTCA